>NZ_JBFTSK010000025.1:0-239956 GCF_056399985.1 Chitinophaga sp. 01L420 | reverse complement strand
CTTGATAAACAACGGAATATTTCCTTTTTGATACTATTTTTATATTATATATTAATTTAAAATAACAGATAGCGTAAGAAAAGAAGATGCCGGACTCCTCTTCTCTTCGTACTTTAGCGGTATCAATATTCAGATATGAAACTTATTAAGTCAATTATAGCTATGGCCGCTTTCTTCCAGCTTTGGGGCACCAATTCCCAGGCGCAAATTAAAACAGGAGATAAAATACCCGCCTTCTCCTTACAGGATCAGAATGGAAAAACTTTTGATATCAGTACCGTGCTGGGTAAACAGCCCCTGGTCATTTATTTTTATCCGAAAGATGAAACCAGCGTATGTACCAAAGAAGCCTGTTCGTTCCGTGATTCCTTCCAGGATTTTCAGAAATACGGTGCTATGGTAATAGGTATCAGTTCTGATGACGTAGCCTCTCATAAAAGCTTTGCCACCCATCATAACCTTCCTTTCACCCTGTTGAGCGATCCTAAAAATGAAGTACGCAAATTATTTGGTGTGCCTAAAACTTTTGTGATTCCGGGTCGTGTTACTTATATCGTAGATAAGAAAGGCGTGGTGGTACATGAGTTTAACTCAATGCGTGATGGAGAAAAACATGTAACGGAATCATTGGCTGCCTTGCAGAAAATGCAATAGTGCCAAGCTATCCGGGAAGTTGAGATACTATAAACGTCTTAAATCTTTAAACGTACTGATCTCTTCTTTCAGGGCAAATAGCTGGATGCCCCATATCAATCCGCGCACCAGCGCAAAAGCTACCAGGGCAAGGGAAAAGGATACCTGCATAAAGCTGCCTTCTTCACGGTTGGTGAGGGTAATTACGCGGATCAGCATGATGAAAGCAACTACGAGAAAGATACCTGCTTTGACACCGGTAGTACGCATTTGCTTCCTGAAATATTCATCAAACCCTTTGGCAGCAGCGATGCTGGCTTCCGGATTTGGAGTGCCGTCAGCGAGGAGCCGTTGTTCCAGGTCCGCTACCCGGCGTTGTTTATGATGTTCAGTGAAGTACGTTTTAATGATATCTGCCTGCATAATTTCCGTGATTGTCAATTGAGGCTGCAAGGTACAAAAAAGGCGATGGATATAGATCCACCGCCTTCATATAAATCATGAACATTTACTAAGCTTCTTTCAGGAACGGATACCGGTAATCGGTAGCTGGTACAAAAGTTTCTTTGATACTTCTTGCACTCAACCAACGGTAGAGGTTCAGCATAGAACCTGCTTTATCGTTGGTACCGGATGCGCGGGCACCGCCAAATGGCTGCTGTCCTACTACGGCGCCGGTTGGCTTGTCATTGATGTAGAAGTTACCTGCACTGTTTACCAGTTTGCGGGTAGCCAGTTCCACTGCATAACGATCCTGTGCAATGATAGCACCGGTTAATGCGTATTCGGAAGTGGTATCTACAATCTGCATGATCTCTTCAAATTTATCTGCTTCGTATACATGGATAGTCAACACTGGTCCAAAGATTTCCTCACACATGGTTACATACTTAGGGTCGGTAGTTTCAATTACAGTAGGTTCAATGAAATAACCTTCTGATTTATTGTAGTTACCGCCTGCAATGATTTTCGCTGCCGGATCTTGTTTCGCATTATCGATGTACTTCGCGATTTTATCGAAAGAACGTTCATCGATCACTGCGTTGATAAAGTTGCTGAAGTCTTCTGTAGTACCCATTTTCATGGTTTTCAGTTCAGCTACTAATTTTGATTTTATATCGTCAGCAAGATTGTTTGGTATGTATGCACGGGAGGCAGCAGAACATTTCTGGCCCTGGTATTCAAATGCGCCGCGGGCTAAAGCGGTAACGGCAATATCAACATCGGCTGATTTGTGAATGAGCACGAAATCTTTACCACCTGTTTCGCCAACGATGCGCGGATAAGTTTTGTATTTATGGATGTTTTCGCCGATGGTCTTCCACATGGTCTGAAATACACCTGTAGAACCGGTGAAATGGATACCTGCGAAATGAGGATCTGCAAAGCAGATCTCGCCGATAAGCGGGCCGCCGGCATATACCAGGTTGATAACGCCATCAGGTAAACCAGCTTCGATCATTACCTTCATGAATACCTGTGCAGCAAATACCTGGGTATTGGCGGGTTTCCATACTACCACATTACCGCACATGGCAGCAGAGGCAGGGAGGTTACCGGCAATAGCGGTAAAGTTAAACGGTGTTACGGCCAGTACGAAACCTTCCAGTGGACGGTATTCTACCCTGTTGTGGATACCAGGCGCACATACCGGCTGCTGACGGTAAATTTCGCTCAGGAAGTGTACATTATAACGAAGGAAGTCGATCAGTTCACAAGCACTGTCTATTTCAGCCTGGTAAGCATTTTTGCTTTGTCCGAGCATGGTAGCAGCGTTGATGTGGTAGCGGTATTTGGTGGCGAGGAGTTCAGCCGCACGCAGGAAGATGCCGGCACGTTGTTCCCAATCCATATTAGCCCATTTTTCACGTGCTTCCAAAGCTGCTGCAATGGCGGATTTCACGTGAGTGGCATCACCCAAATGGAATTGACCTAATTTGTGTTTGGTTTCATGCGGGGGACGCAGGTCTACAGTATTACCTGTACGAACTTCTTTACCGCCGATGTACATTGGTATATCAGCTACTTCTCCCTTAAATGCGGCTAATTGTTTTTTTAGTGCAATTCTCTCAGCGGAACCGGGCGCATAAGACAACACGGGCTCATTGGCTGGCGCTGCGTACTCAAAGTATCCTGTATTCATTGTAACCTGATTTTAATATTCGTTTATTTGGTTATTTGTCTGCTGAATGAAACATCCAGATAACAAACAACCAAATAAACAAATGATTACGTGTTTTGTTTCCGCTGCAAAATTAATGGTTACAATGCCTACGCGCTTATTAATTATTAGTAGATACTTATTAATTATTGTCCTCTTCCTTCTGCATCATCAGATATGCTTTGACAAATCCGTTCAGTTCGCCGTCCATAACAGGACCTACGTTACCTACTTCAAAATCTGTACGGTGATCTTTGATCATTTTATACGGATGGAATACGTATGACCTGATCTGTGAGCCCCATTCGATTTTGCGCTTGTTGGCGTTGGCTGCATTTTTCAACTCTTCTCTTTTACGGATCTCTTCTTCATACAGGCGTGACTTTAACATGGTGAGTGCCTTTTCACGGTTCTCTCCCTGTGTACGTGCCTGCTGACATTCGATGATGATACCTGAAGGAACGTGCTTCAAACGTACAGCTGTTTCTACCTTGTTTACGTTCTGTCCGCCCTTACCACCTGAACGGTAAAACTCCCATTCCAGGTCTGCAGGGTTAACAGCAATCTCGATAGTATTGTCTACTAACGGATACACATATACGGAGGCAAAAGACGTGTGCCGGCGGGCATTGGAATCAAATGGTGAAATACGTACCAAACGATGTACTCCGCTTTCTGCTTTCAGGTGACCGTAAGCAAAGTCACCATCAAATTCCAGTGTAGCGGATTTAATCCCGGCACCATCACCATATTGTGTATCAATTTCTGATACTTTCCAACCTTGTTTTTCACCATACATGCGGTACATACGCAGCAGCATTTCAGCCCAATCCTGGCTTTCCGTGCCGCCTGCACCAGAGTTAATGGTTAATACTGCAGGCATTTCATCTTCCGGCTGGTTCAAAGTAGATTTAAATTCCAGATCGTCCAACGCCGCTACAGCAGCACCATAGGCCTGTTCTACTTCTTCCTCGGAAGCTTCTCCTTCTTTGAAAAAATCATTCAATACGGCACTATCATCGATAGCAGCGTTTACATGATCGTAAAGGTCAACCCAATATTTGTTTACCTTAATTTCCTTCAGAATCGAAGTGGCTCTGACGTTGTCATCCCAGAATCCGGGCGCCAGGCTTAGTTGTTTGTCGTTTTCTATTTTAGCTAATCGGTCAGGTACGTTAAAGAAAACCTCCCAGGACATATAAACGGTCCCTCATAGCTTTAAGTTGCTCAGCTGTCATAGCTGGCAAATGTATGTAAAAATATAGATATCTGCTAATGTCTCAGAACTTTGTTTTATTGTCCATTTTAGCATAATATTTGCGTGACAACATGGTAACCATGTCGCTAATATTATAAAAAGTACCTATCTATTATGGTAAGCCATGAAACCCTCCACTTCAAAAATAAATCCATATTCAACACACTAGGGTATATTATAATGATAGCTGCAAACGTACTGGCAGTGGCACTTCCCATTAATGGCAAAACTACTGCACAGATCTCGGAGGAGTATCCCAACCTTTTTGTACCGGCTGGTTTCACGTTTTTTATATGGGGTATTATCTATCTTTCACTACTTGCATTTATTATATATCAACTATGGCTGGCATTCTCTGATAAACATCCCGAAGCACTCTCGCGACTGATGCAAAAAATGAAAGACTGGTTTCTCATTTCATCAGTAGCCAATGCCTGCTGGCTATTTGCGTGGCACTATCACCTGATACCTGTAAGTATGGTTATTATGTTGATGCTGCTGATCTCCCTGGTGATTATCCACCTGAACTTCGGTATAGGTACCTCCCCTGCTACCCTGCCCGAGAAAATATTCATTCATTTTCCTTTCAGTCTTTACCTCGGATGGATGGCTATTGCCACTATCGCCAACCTGACCACTCTGCTGGTGTATGCCGGCTGGGAAGGCAACCTGCACAACCAGATTATATGGACGATTATCATGATAGGCATAGGCACACTCGCCAGTATGGCCATGATACTGCTACGCAACAATATCGTTTACGCGCTTGTTAGTGTATGGGCATTTTACGGCATCCTGGCAAAAAGAAAAGCGGCAGACGTGATGGATGAGAATTCCATTATCCATACCTGTATCATTGCCATTGGAATTATTGCCATAACAATTTCCTGGCAATTCTACAGGAAACAGAAATCCTGATACTAAAAGATTATTTTTGATGCGCATTTAATATATACAATACTATGTTTCCATCTACCAATCCAACTACCACTAAATCGTGGGATTCTTTAAAGAAGCACGCCGAAGAAATGAAAAAGGTGCATATGCGCGCCTTGTTTATGGAAAATAAAGAACGCTTCGGTGAGTTCTCTCTACAATTTGAAGACATCCTTTTTGATTATTCCAAGAATATCATCACTGAAGATACCCGCAGCCTGTTGTTAAGCCTCGCCACTGAATGCGGCGTAGCGGATGCTATCAAAGCGATGTTTGGTGCAGAGAAAATCAATGTAACCGAAAACCGTGCAGTACTGCATACCGCTTTGCGTAACACTTCGGATAAACCCGTTTTACTGGATGGCCGCGATGTAATGCCGGATGTAAAAGCAGTGCTGAACAAGATGGATCACATCTGCCGCCAGATACATTCCGGTGAATGGAAAGGATATACGGGCAAGCCTATACGTTATATTGTAAACATCGGTATCGGTGGCTCCGACCTCGGCCCGGTGATGGTAACAGAGGCACTAAAGCCTTACTGGAAACCGAATATTCAGACTTACTTTGTTTCCAACGTAGACGGCAMCCACATTGCTGAAACGTTGAAGAAAATAACACCGGATGAAACGCTGTTTCTGATAGCATCCAAAACCTTTACCACACAGGAAACCATGACTAACGCACATACTGCGCGCAGCTGGTTCCTGGAACATGCAAAAGACGAAAAGTTTGTAGCTAAACATTTTGCGGCATTATCTACCAACGAAAAAGCAGTAACAGCTTTCGGTATTGATCCTACCAACATGTTTGAGTTCTGGGATTGGGTAGGTGGCCGTTACTCGCTCTGGTCCGCTATTGGCTTGTCTATAGCACTGACTATTGGCTTCGAAAACTTCACCGAATTACTGGATGGCGCACATGCGGCAGATAATCACTTCTCCGGTACACCACTGGAACAGAATATTCCCGCCATCATGGCGCTGATAGGTATCTGGTATGGTAACTTCTTTGGCAGCGCTACCGAAGCAATCCTTCCTTACGACCAGTACATGCACCGCTTTGCGGCGTATTTCCAGCAGGGAAATATGGAAAGCAACGGTAAATCAGCAGATCGTTCAGGCAAGCCCGTTAGTTATGAAACTGGCCCTATTGTATGGGGTGAACCAGGTACCAACGGACAACATGCCTTCTACCAACTCATTCACCAGGGCACACGCCTGATCCCCTGCGACTTTATCGCACCGGCTATCAGTCATAACCCTATCGGTGATCATCATGTTAAACTGTTGTCCAACTTCTTTGCACAAACAGAAGCACTGATGAATGGCCAAACCGAAGCGGAAGTACGTGCTAAACTGGAAAAGGATAATGTACCGGCAGATGAAATTGCCAAGATATTACCTTCGAAAATATTCAGCGGCAACCGTCCTACCAACTCATTCCTGCTAAAGAAAATTACTCCCCGCTCACTGGGCTCACTGATAGCCCTATACGAACATAAGATCTTCGTACAGGGAGTGATCTGGAATATCTATAGCTTTGATCAATGGGGTGTGGAACTGGGCAAACAATTAGCCAGTAAAATACTGCCGGAGCTGGAGAATAACGACATTGTGCTAAATCATGATGCGAGTACCAATGGTTTGATCAACGCCTGGAAAGGGATGCGGACCAAAGCATAGAACTTTGTAACATATATAAAGAGAAAGGGGAAAGCGAAAGCCTTCCCCTTTTTTCTTTATATCCCAAAGAAAAACCCCCGGAGAAATCCGGGGGTTGCCTATTATTTTTAAGTAAAAAATTTAAGTAAAAAATCTTACCATTTGTCTACCTCGTCTGAGCTATGTGAAGCCGGGGCGGCTACTGACGCCTCAACAGGAACAACTTCTTCTTCCACAGCTGCTGAAGCGCGTACTTCAGATCCATCTGCTTCTGTTTCGTCCTGTTCTTCCTGCACATAATCATGGTTGTAGGCATCAAAGTCGAAATCGGGCATCAACTCAGTCTTAACATAGTTGATGGTTTCGGTTAGTGCGTTCAGGAACTTGTTAAAGTCTTCCTTGTACAGGAATACTTTGTGCCTGTCATAACCGTTGTCATTAAAACGTTTCTTACTTTCTGTTATAGTAAGAAAATAGTCGTTTCCCCGAGTGGTCTTTACATCAAAGAAGTACGTTCTTCTTTTGCCCGCTTTCAATCGTTTAGAAAAGATGCTATCATTGTTTCTTTCCTGTTGATTGTTGTTTTCGTACGCCACAGTTGATAGATTTAAGTGTTAACGAATCAAATCCTGTTACAATAAGAGACAAATATACTATTGTTTTACAAATATCAAAATATTTTTAAATGATTTTGAAAAATCATAAAAGCCGCGTGTAACCGGCCTCCGTAGGGGATATACAAGCTCATGATTGTTATTCAGTTACGCTTTCGTCTTCTCCGGATTGCTGGCGCGCGTATAACTCTGCGTAATATCCATTCAATGATAATAAATCATTATGCGTACCTTCTTCTACGATCTTTCCTTCATCCAGCACAATGATTTTATCGAATTCAAATAACGCAAAGATGCGGTGGGTAATGATGATAGCGGTTTTATTTTTCAGATAGGCGTACAGGTTGCCAATGATCTCTTTTTCGGTACGTGCATCTACGGCAGACAGACAATCATCAAAGATGAGAATATGCGGATCCTTGATGAGCGCACGGGCGATGGAAATACGCTGCTTCTGTCCGCCGCTGAGCGTTACACCCCGCTCTCCTATTTCCGTATCAAACCCTTCATTGAAACCGAGAATATCCTTTTCTACAGATGCCTGTCTGGCGGCGGTTTGTACCGTCTGCAAATTGGCGGAAGGATCTCCGAACCGAATGTTATTGGCAATGCTGTCGGAAAACAGGAACACGTCCTGTGGTACATAACTGACCTGACCACGCAGGTTAGACAGTTCCAGGTAACGTATATCATGCTCATCTACCATTACCTTTCCTTCCTGCGGATCGTACATACGGATGAGCAATTGGGCCAGCGTACTCTTGCCTGAACCTGTTCGCCCGATAATCGCCACTTTCTGCCCGGGGGCAATGTGCAGATTGAAATTACTGATGGCGGTAATACCGGTATGCGGATAGGTAAAGGTTACATTTTCCAATCGTACTCCTCCCTGCAGCTTCGCAGCTTTAGCATTGGGCGCATCCTTAATAACCGGCTCCATCTGTAAAAATTCGTTTATACGTTGCTGTGAGGCAGCCGCACGTTGTATCATAGATGCTACCATTCCAATAGAGAAGAAAGGAAACATCAGCATGTTCACGTAAATCACAAACTCCGCCAGGTTGCCCACGGTAATGTTACCATGAATCACCTGGATACCACCAATGAAAATCGTGAGTATAACGCTTAAACCGATCATTAAAGCCATGGTAGGCTGAAACAGGGCATCCGTCTTTGCGAGACTGATAGAGCTGTCTTTATACGCTTCGCTGGCTTCTTCAAAATGTTTCGCGCTGGCGTCTTCCTGTATGTAAGATTTTATCACCCGGATACCACTGTATGATTCCTGTGCAATGGAAGTGATATTAGACAATTGTGATTGTATCCTTTCGCTTTTCCGGTGAATGATCCGGTTAACGTAGTAGATAGTCAATGCCAGCAAAGGCAGCGGCGACAGGGTGTATAGTGTCAGTAAAGGATTTACTTCCAGCATCAGGTATACAATGATCACAATGAGGAACAAGGTACGGGAAGCATACATAATAGCCGGTCCTACGTACATGCGTACACGTGATACATCTTCCGTAATACGGCTCATCAGGTCACCGGTACGATGCATCTTAAAAAAATTCAGGTCCAGCTTCTGATAGTGCTGATATACTTCATTCTTCAGGTCGTACTCTATATGGCGGCTCATTACAATCAGTGTTTGTCTTTGCAGAAAAAGAAAGAATCCACTGAGTAATGCAAAGATCAGAATACTGACGCCATAAAATGCCAGTACGTGGGTAAAATCCGCCCGGAACGCGCCTTTCAGCGGTGTATCACTCAACAGTCTGTATTCATCAATATTGTGAGACAGCAGATCAAAAATCTGTCTGACCATAATAGGTTGAAAAACACTGAACACAATGGATATTGCCGTAAACAACAATCCCAGGATCAGTCGCCATTTATTAGAGAGAAAATATTTATTAAGTGCAGCCAGGTGTTTCAATGGTGAATGCTTTAGGAACAAAATTAAGGTATAAGTAGCAGAAAGCTTTAGGCAGAAAACAAAAAGCTATTGTAGCGAAGATAGAAGCGATTATATAGAAATACGCTTAAATCTTCGCTACAATAGCTTTTTGCTTTCTGCCTAAAGCTTTTCGCTTATTTCGCTGCGAAGGAATTCAGTATTCCATCCAGTTGCGGCGCATATTTTTCGAGTTCATCGGCAAGGGTAGTCAGCGTGATGGCGTAAGCAATATTATTCTTTACCAGTATCGTTACCACTATATTCAGCTTTGTTCCCGTTTCCTTGTGAACGTACTGGCATTTCATCCATTTCGCTTTCACATCGGTCACGGTACGTTCTCCATCGTCGAGTTTTTTGTAGCTGTCGAAGTAGTTTTGCATTTCCTGTTGGGTGGTAGCCATGTATTTATCCAGCGTAGACCCACTTTTCAGCTCCTGGGTAATGATATTTACATTGGCCTGAAATGCGTTGCCTGGCTGCAATGGCGCCATCATGAAGGTATATTCCACCCGGCTGATCACGGTATCTTTCTTGGTCCAGCCTTCAGGTGTTTGCACAGTGAAGGTGCCGTTGCCGGCATTCATGCCCGGTGCTTTTCCAGCGTGTTCCAGTATTTCAGCGGAGCTTAATTCTTTGGGAGATTTGGAGCCATTGCTACAGGCGGTAATGCTTAACAAACAAACTACCGCGGAGAGTAATTGTATTTTCATCGTGCACATAAGGGATAAAATTGCTCCGGCATTCACGCAACACCGGAGCAATTAAAATGATTATAAACTTTTCAGTGCAGCTATTATTCTGGATTCTGCATCCGCAGCCGCCACTTCTTCTTTCACAAATTTCTGACCGGTAATATTTTCAAACAGTTCAATGTAACGCTCACTTACGCTGCTTACAAATTCATCTGTCATTTCCGGCACCTGTTGTCCGTCTTTACCCTGGAAACCATTTGCCATCAGCCACTCGCGAACAAACTCTTTGCTCAGCTGTTTCTGCTGTGTACCATTTTTCTGGTTTTCTTCGTAACCTTCGGCATAGAAGTAACGGGAAGAATCCGGTGTATGAATTTCATCAATCACGTAGATGGTATCACCGATTTTACCAAACTCGTATTTGGTATCTACCAGGATCAGTCCACGTGCTTTGGCCATTTCCTTACCTCTTTCAAACAGGGCAAGGGTATACTTTTCCAGTTGCTCGTAATCTTCTTTACTTACCAATCCCTGCGCAACGATTTCTTCACGGGAAATGTCTTCGTCATGTCCTTCATGCGCTTTGGTAGTTGGGGTAATGATAGGCGTTGGGAAGAAGTCGTTCTCCTTCATGCCTTCCGGCATTGTAACACCGCACAGTACACGCTCGCCGGATTTATAAGTTCTCCAGGCATGGCCGGTAAGGTTTCCACGTACCACCATTTCCACCGGGAAAGTTTCGCATTTCAGTCCGATCGTTACATTTGGCAGTGGTGACGATTTTACCCAGTTAGGAACGATGTCCTTAGTAGCTTCCAGCATAATGGCGGCTACCTGGTTCAACACCTGACCTTTGAATGGAATCGGGCGGGGCAATACTACGTCAAATGCAGAGATACGATCACTTACTACCATTACCATCAGCCTGTCTTCAATGGTGTAAACATCGCGTACTTTTCCTTTGTAAAAGGCAGTTTGACCTGGCAATTTGAAACTTGACTCTAACATGAATAAAAAAATATTAATAATTAAAGATGAAAATCACGGTTACGAGTTGCAAAAGTAATCAGGATTCACATGATTTTTTGCGATTGCAGAATTTTTTTTCCTGATGCCGGTAAAACAGGTCATTTAGCTCATGCCTGCCAACTGCCGGCTATTGCTGGCATATGGGCGGAGCAGACTAATGATCACCTCATTTTCGGCGTATGGGGTCAGGTATTCCCGGAACTGTTCTACTTCAGTGGTATTCACTTCTGCAGGCACATAACCCATTCCGTAAAAGCGGCCTTTCTCCATGAGGATACAGCTTTTCTCGTTGCTGTGGCGGCCCTTGTCTACAATGATCACAGACGGTTGTTGTTCCTGTAAGAAGGCGATGGCCGCTTTCATCCGTTCATTATAGGTAGCCGGGGCTTCTGCTTTTTCACAGGCGCCCTTACAGGTAGCGGCGGTAATGCCGGCACAGGTGCCATTGCCTTTCTGAAGGAAACACAATTTGGGGCATAGCTCAAACTCCTTGATGAGCGAGCGTAACAGCCGGTGTCCGTCTATTAACAGGTTAAAGCTGTGCACCGGGTGCGAGTACTTCCGTTTCTTTTCTATGGCCAGTCTCAGGTAACCCTGCTGGTCTTCGAACAGGTAGAACCCATATCTGAACTCTACTCTTTTCTGGGAATAGTTAAAAACAGGCCACAGGCGCTTGATCTCTACCGACTCCAATATACAGGCCATTAGCTCCGTAGCTGTTTCCTGGTGGGTAATGCTATGAATGATACGTAGAAAATTCTGTCGTTGCCGGCTGGTGCTATTACCTGTAAAATGGCTGTTGACGCGCTTCTTCAGATCTTTGGCTTTGCCCACATATACGATCTTTCCTTTCTGATCATGGAAATAGTATACGCCTGGCCGGTCTGGCAGAGACTTCACCTGTTCCGGTGGCAGATTAGGTGGCAGGAACTGTTCCTTGGATCCAACCTTTAAGGCAGCAGCGATCACCTTTTCTTTGTCGTTGGCCAGCATCAACCCGAAGAGCTGTGTGGTGGCTTCTGCATCTCCGCCGGCGCGGTGACGGCCATTGACCGGAATACTAAAGTGCCGGCAGATGTTGCCGAGACTATAGGATTTCAGGCCGGGAAATATTTTACGTCCCAGTCTTACCGTACACAGCTTTTTGCATTGCAGGTCGTAGCCTGCATTACCCAGCTGGTGCTTTATAAAGGAGTAGTCGAAGTTTACATTATGGGCCACAAAGATCCGGTCTTTCAGCAAATCATATAACAGGGGGGCGATCGCCTCAAAGGGCGGCGCTTCCGCTACCATACTATTACTGATACCGGTCAGTGATTCTATGTAATAAGGAATGGGGATACCGGGGTTTACCAGCGTTTGGTAATGCTGCGTGATTTCCTTCCCATCATACAGGAAAACGGCGATTTCCGTAATACCATTGGCGCTGGCATGGCCACCTGTCGTTTCTATATCTACAATTGCATACATCCGTTACAAAGATAGGGATTGTTGTTGCTTATTCAAACGTCTTAATCCGAGCAGCGCCAGCAACGTATAAAAAGCGCATAGCCCCAGCAAATGCAGTACAGACGGCATATTATCAGCCAGGGTACCGCCGGTTTGTACTATAGACTGGTACACCCGGAGGAACGGCGTTGTAGGCACCATAGACGAGAGCCATTGCAACGGCACCGGCAACGATTCATAAGGCCAGGCATAACCGGCAATAAGAAATACCGGGTAGGTAGAAAAAACCATCATCTGTGCGGCCATCAGCTGACTAGGAAACATGCTCCCCAGCCATATTCCCAGCGGTATAAGTGTGAAAAAGAAGATGAAAAATACCACGGCCACATCGAAGGCATGGCCCCGGAAAGGAATATCCAGTGTGCTATAATTAACTGTCATAAAGAAAAAGGCGTAGCAACAAAAAAGGATCATGTAAAAAAGTCCTTTGCCCCAGAGGGTGGCAGACAACCCGCCTCCACCGGCGCCTACCATTTGCGGAATCTGCAACCGCTCCCTGTCAAGTGCCATGCTTTCCGCCAGGCCAATCAGTAAAGTCTGTTGCAGTATCAGCGCCAGCAAACCGGGCAACAGGAAAGCTCCATAGCTGGACCGGGGATTATACATGGGCCGGTAGTCGAGATTTACCGGCTGGGTTTCCCGCATCGCCATTTGCGAATTCAGTCCCTGCCTTTCATTGTATTTTAATCGCACCCCTGCCCCTACGGTGAGTGCCAGTGTGGTAATGGCGCCGGCCAGTTCGCTGGAAGGCAGGAACCGCGCAGCATTTACCGCCAGTACAATATCTCCCTGTTGCAAAGCCAGTACTTTCTTTTGCACCCCATTGGGAATATAGAGAAAGCCCTGGCATTCCCCATAATACATTTTCTCCTGGGCATCCTTTAAATCCAATGCCCCCACCACTTCCACAATCTGCATTTTAGTGAGCTGCTGCAGAAAAGTGCGCGACAACTCACTTTTATCATCATCTGCTACGGCCAGTAATACTTTTTCTTCTACCTTATAACTATATATACTACCATAGAAAAAAGCATACAAGAGCGGAGCTATCAGCAAAGTGAGTAACAGGCTATGGTCTTTAGCTACCAGCTTCACTTCCCGCAGGAACAACCGGGTAATATGACGAAAAAAATCACGCATGCTGCAACTGGAGTTTATTCAATCTGCGCTGCAGAAACAACAGCGCCACCGGGAATGTGACAATGATATAGATCAGCAACTGCCCTATTTCCTTGTGCACGTAATGCAACGGCAATTGCATAAAGTACACTTTAAAAAATCCATCGAGGAACGGGGTAAAAGGCATCAGCCAGGCATAGTACTGGTCGTACCAGGGCATGGCCCAGCGGGGAAAAGTAAACCCACTGAATACAAAAGCCGGGGAAGTATAGAACAGACCCAGATCACAGGACACCATTACATCACTGACAATAGCAGACACCATAAACCCTATACTGATACATCCCAGGATGAGGAGGGTAAAGATGGTGAAAAGCGCCCAGGACCCACCGATCCGCCCACCCGCAAAAACAGGATATACAATACAGGTGACCAGGATATAATGCAACCAGCTTACACTTAAAAATGCGAGTCCTTTCCCCAGCAGGATATTAGACGCGGAACCGTTGGCCACTTCTCTCAACTCCCATAGCGTGCCTCTCTGGCCCTCCAGGTTGATGGCCAATAYGGTCACCATGATCATCATCATTTGCAGTGCTACCGCAATGAGACCGGGTACCAGGTACTGCAGGTAGCTGAATTGCGGATTATAGAGCAGGTAAGAATTGAGTTTGATGGGTTGTACCAATGCCATGGCCTTTCCTGCCGGCATGCCCGTTTTCATAAATTTTTGCAGCGTCACCCCGGAACCAGCGGTGATCAATACTTTCGCGGCATCTTTATAAATCAGTTTACCCGTTACCACCGCGGCAGTGTTAGTATACAAGGTGATGTATACCGGTTGCCGGCTCTTGATATGATCGTCCATCCGGGCAGGGAAGTGAATGGCTCCCTGAATTACACCCCGCTGCATCATTTCCTCAATGGTAGCTTCATTATGCACCTGTTGCGTGATATGAATACTTTCCGTTTGTTCCAGCAGGAAGCTAAACTTGCGCGATAAGGGCGAGTTGGCTTCATCCCAGATGGCGACAGGCATGTCGCGGGCAAACTGGTTCTGGTAGATATATCCGTATAGAAAGCATACCAATGCCGGTAGTACCAGCAATACGAGGTAATGCTCCGGGAGGGTAAGTATGCGCTTCCATTCCCTGATCGTGATATTAATAATGGAACGCAACATCATGGCAGAATCATAGAGGCCGTCATACCCGGGCGCAGTCCCCTGATATCGGCTTGATTGATGGGTTTCAGGTCAACGGTGAAAGTACGCAGTTCAAACTTGCCCTGATCCTTTACCGGTACCCAGTTAGCGAATGTAAGGGATGGGGATACCTTGGACACTTCCGCGTCAAAACTTTCCGGTTCACAGCCCGGTACCCGCATCTTAAATTTAGTGCCGAGAGGAAATTCTTTCATATCGTCCTGCCGGATGTTATAAGTAATATGATAGGTGGCAGGTTTCTGTATGGTCATCAGCGGATAACCGATGGAAACGATTTCTCCTTCTTCTATCACCATGGAGGTAATGATCCCATCTGAGGGCGCGTGGATATAAGTGTTATCCGATAACGCTTTGGTGAGTTCGTAACCCTGCTCTGCCTGTCGCACGATGGCGGCCGCTGTGGTAATGAGTTCGGGTCTGCTGCCCTGTTGCAACATATCCATATTCAGTTTGGCTGTCTCCATTTCCTTTTTGGCGGCCTGCAGTTTAAAATATACCAGGTCCTTTTCCTGTCCGGAAATGACATCATCATTAAAAAGGTTTTCCATACGCTGATATGTTTTCTGCATCAGCTCATATTGTTGCTGGGTAATGTTATACAGGTTATCGGCGGCTTTGATGGCTTCCGGTCTGGCGCCTTTCTGCAGCAGGGTAAGTTGTCCTTTGGCCGCATCTATGGCAGCTTCCGCCTGGTTACGAATCGCATTTATTTCGGTAGATCTGAGCACACCCAGTAATTGTCCTTTACGGATGGTATCCCCTTGTTTTACCAACAGGCTATCCAGCCTGCCGGGAAATTCCGCTGCCACATCTACATAATCTGCATCCACCATACCTATCACTGATTTATCCGGCGCAGCAGGCTTCTTTACAAAAAAGATCAGTGCTATAATTAATATGGCGATGGGAATTAACAGGGCCCAGTAATTTTTTAATACAGCTCTCATGAATTATATCTGTTTATCTGTCAACGTAAGTAGCAAATTGTTCCGGTGTACCAATTACATTCCAGTATTCTGCCAGTGCCAGGTAATAGCCCATCACTGCGGTATAATAGATCTTCTGCATTTCTTCTTCCTGCAGGAGTGCATCGTTTACATCTTTTACGGATGACARCTGGTTCTGCATCCGGTCCGTTACCAGGGTCGTAGTGGTATGTGCCTGTTGCCTGGCACTATCTAGCGAAGCCACATCATTTTGCAGCGCCTTCATTTTATTCATGGCGATGCGCAGTCTCAGTTCCAGTGTTGTTTTAGTATTGGCTGCCGCCAGTTGGGCTTCTTCCACCAACATTTTAGACGCCTTTGTACGTTTGAACTTCTGGAATCCATCGAAGAGGTTCCATTGCATTTCCACACCAATCAGCCATGGGGGGATGGTAACGGGTAAATCTTTCTGATAAAGATTCAAGCTACCAATCGCAAATATGTTGGGTAATGCCAGCGAGCGGGAAGCTTTCAACCCTACATTAGTCAGGTCTGTTTTGTTTTCTACCAGGCGGTAAGTGGGATTGTTTCGTAGCTGCTCCAGCTGGCCGGATTCGGTGACAGGTTTCAATTCATATTGCAATGTATCGTCAATGAAGATGGGGGTTTCCAGTGGTTGCCCGAGCAGATTGTTCATCTCCAATAGCGCATTCTCTTTTTCAAGTCCCAGGTTACTATAGCGGTTAGTGGCCTGTACATAGGCTACCCTGGCCCAGTTGAGCAGGTAGGGCGGCAATATCTGGTTATCTTTCAGGGAGGTAGCGTAGTCCCGGTTTTTCTTAAATGATTCCACAATCACCTCTTCATGTGCCATGATGGTATTCAGGTAAAGGATGCGGAGGTACTGCGCGCTGATGGCGAAATACAACCCTTTCTCCACTACCTGCTGATTAAATTGTCCGGCAGCAACCTGTGTACGTGCCAGCTGCTGGGCGGCGGCGATTTTTCCGCCAAGGTATATCGGCTGCCTGAGTGCCAGGGCAGCGGTAAAATAAGATTGTTTGGTGAGCTCGGGATTATAATCCGGATAGAATGTATTGATGATACCCTTGGTAGCATTATAGATAACATCTTTAACGCTTTGAGGAAGGGGTTGCCCGGTGACCTGCTGAAAAACCGTGTTGGCAGTATTTACACTCTGAGCGGAAGAACCGTTTACCACGCCGTCTTTAACCTGTTGCAGATTTATCTCCAGTGGTTTACCCAGGTAATTATATCCTGCAAGCAAATCCACTTTCGGATAGTATAACCGGTTTTCCGCCTGCAGCGTATATTCCCGGGCTTGCAGGGATCGTTGCGCCTGCTGGACTAAAGTATTTCCCTGCTTTGCGAGTTGATAACATTGCTTTAAAGTCAGCTGTTGCCCATTTTGCTGTGCCTGTGCATACAGTACGGTCAATAATGGCAATAAAAACAAGTAATATCTCATACGGTTTTCTTTTCATCAGGCAGGTCTCCCAAATGACCTTAACACCTCAAAACAATATTTCATGAATAATGTTTGAAGTATTTGAAAAAAATTATACATAATTTGATAATAAAGTACTTACCTTAAAATCCTTATC
Source organism: Chitinophaga sp. 01L420 (assembly GCF_056399985.1). NCBI lineage: Bacteria > Pseudomonadati > Bacteroidota > Chitinophagia > Chitinophagales > Chitinophagaceae > Chitinophaga > Chitinophaga sp. 01L420. Next base: position 222,608 of record NZ_JBFTSK010000025.1, on the reverse strand, counting down.
TTTAGTAACTGCTGTAAATAGTACATCAATTACAGTATTTGATCCATTTAAACCCTGACATTATCACCCGATATTTGTGAAACAAAAACATTGAACAATAAGTATAGATACTTGTTAAGATATAGCCCTGCAGCTACTTTCGAGGCAACAATAATTTTCATTGAATCATTTTAAAACTACATTTACTTATGGCAAAACAACAATGGGCAATAGACGCTGACCACAGTGAACTTGGATTCAAAATCCGCCACCTGATGATCACCAATATCAATGGTAAGTTCCACAACTTTACGGTGGAAGCAGAAACGGAAGAAGAGGATTTTATGACAGCAAAGGTGARAGTAACAATAGATGTAGATTCGATTTCTACTGGTAGTGAAGACCGTGATAAACACCTTCGTGCGCCGGATTTCTTTGATGTAAATAAATACCGGAATATCACATTCGAAGCTACTAAGTATGAAAATGTGGACAATGATGGTTCTTATGAATTATATGGAGATCTGACCATCCGTGATGTCACCAAAAACATCAAGCTGGCCGTAGAATTCGGTGGTGTGGTAAAAGATCCCTGGGGCAATACCAAAGCGGGTTTTACCATCAATGGAAAAATCAACCGTAAAGATTTTGGCCTTAACTGGAACGCAGCCACTGAAACAGGCGGCGTACTAGTGGGCGATGATGTGAAGATATACTGCGAAGTGCAGTTGATTAAAAAATAGCGGTTAGCTATTAGCTGTTAGCTTTTAGTAAATGCAGCGAAGATTAACATAACATGTTTACCCGCTGCATTTACTAAAAGCTAAAAGCTAATAGCTAAAAGCTCTAAAAAAGGAATTATGAACGAAATAACAGGACTCCATCACATTACTGCTATCTCCGGCAATGCTAAAAAAAACTATGATTTTTATACCCGGGTAATGGGCTTGCGTTTTGTCAAGAAGACCGTGAATTTTGATGACCCGCATACTTATCATTTTTATTATGGAGATGAAACCGGTACTCCCGGCACTATCCTTACTTTTTTCCCCTGGGAAGATATTGCGTCAGGACGCAGGGGCACACATATGGCCACTGAAATAGGGTATTCTATACCGGAAGGCAGTATTGATTTCTGGTTAAAAAGATTGGAGAAAGAGAATATTATTTACAATAAACCTTCTTCCAAATTCGGGGAAATATACCTGACTTTTATAGATCCCGATGGCTTGAAAGTAGAATTAACAGTACCGGAAAAACCAGATAGCAGACAACCCTGGGTGACGACCGAAGTAGATGAAGAAAATGCTACGCGTGGCTTTCACCATGTAACACTCACCCTGGATGATGTGCAGCCTACCGCCGATCTGCTGGTATCTGTATTTGGATATAAACTTGAAAAAAACCACACCAACCGTTACCGTTTCGCCAGCCCTGCCGGTGATACAGCCAACTATATCGATCTGGTAGAAGCCAAAGGCGAACCACGTGGTCATGTAGCGGGTGGAAGTGTACATCATATTGCCTTCCGGATGAAAGATGATGCCATGCAAATGCATTACCGGGAATTACTGGAGGCACGTGGTTTAGATGCCACACCGCAACTGGATCGCAAATATTTCCGTTCTGTTTATTTCAGGGAACCGGGCGGTGTTTTATTTGAGCTGGCCACAGACGTACCGGGGTTCACAGTAGATGAACCGGTAGCAGAACTGGGTACGCACCTGATGCTGCCACCTCAGTATGAAGCACAGCGGGAAGAGATTGTAAAAAGACTGATTAAACTGGATTAATATGGATTTCAGACCAATGCAATATGTATACCAGCCGGTTGGTAACGAGTCCGCCTATACGTTGCTGTTATTACACGGTACTGGCGGAGATGAGCGTGATTTGTTACCGCTGGCCGGATCGCTGGGAAAAGGATTCAATGTAGTGAGTCTGAGAGGCAATGTAGAAGAAAATGGTATGCCCCGTTTCTTTCGTCGTTTAGGCCTGGGCGTATTTGATGAAGAAGATGTACATTTCAGGACACATGAGATGGTGCATTTTCTGAAAGAGTTGGCTGCAACAGAAGGTTTTGATATCAACAAACTAATTGCGGTGGGCTATTCCAACGGTGCCAACATTGCAGGCGCTGCACTTATTTTATATCCCGAGTTGCTGGCCGGGGCGGTGTTGTTTCGCCCTATGCAGCCACTCAGCGGCCTGGAAGACTCCTTTGAAACCCAGCGGCAGCAGCCCGTGTTCATGAGTTCCGGCACAGAAGACGGTATGGTAGACCCGGCCGCCACGGCTGCCTATGCAGCCCTGTTAAGTGCAAATGGATTCCAGGTAAGCTCCTACAATATCAATACAGGTCATAACCTGGTACACCAGGATATTACGTTAGCCGCCGAATGGATGGCCAATCATTTTCAGTAAAAAAAACACATGGATCAGGAAGTTAAAATAAATTTATCCGGGCATCCCTACCAGGTATCAATAGAAGCAAGGGATCATCGCTGGCTGGCAGACGAACCCGAGGAAGCAGGCGGCGGTGACACCGGTCCTCAGCCGGGAGAATTGTTATTAAGTAGTTTGGGCGCCTGCACAGCAGTAACGGTAAAGATGTATGCCAACCGGAAAAAATGGCCGCTGGATAATGTGGAAGTTGAGTTACGATTTAATAGTGAAGGCAAACCGGATCCGCTCACAACGGTGATAGATATGGAAGTTCATTTTACAGGCAACCTGACGGAAGAACAACTGGCCAGGCTATTACAAATAGCCCACTCCTGCCCTGTTCATAAAATACTGAGCAATCCTATTATAGTGAATACAAAAGCTGTTTAACAATGAAAGACATTACCAAACACTACACCAATGGCGCCGTTACAATTGTATGGAAGCCAAATGTATGTATCCATTCAGAGGTTTGCTTTCATGGCCTTCCGGCAGTATTTAACCCAAACCAGAAACCCTGGATCGATGCAGCAGCTGCCACTACAGAACAAATTGTTACGCAGATAAAGCATTGCCCTTCCGGTGCGCTTACCTATTTCATGAATGCGGAAGTAGCCGCTCAGGGAGGCACGGAACCACAAATTTCTGCGGAAAGCATCGTGGAGCCCACGCCCAACGGCCCACTGCTGGTGTATGGTAATATTGTTGTGAGAGATGCCAACGGCAAGGAAACACATAAAAACAAAGTCACCGCTTTTTGCCGTTGTGGAGGGTCTTCCAACAAACCTTACTGCGATGGCACCCATACTAAAATCAATTTCTCAGACAAATCTTAAAGCACCCGATATGGAGCTCACTATTCAAAACAATACTGCCAAACATCAGTTTGAAACGGTGGTGGATGGACATACTGCATTAATTGCCTATACACTGTTTCCGGGTGGTATCGCCTATGTTCACACAGAAGTACCTCCCGAGCTGGAGGGCAAAGGTATTGCCGGCCAACTGGCTAAATACGTACTGGAATACGCAAGAGAAAATCACCTGAAGGTGAAACCTTACTGCCCTTACGTAAATGCCTATATGAAAAGACATCCGGAGTATAATGATCTCCTGTAAATAATTACGAATTAGGAATTACGAATTACGGATTTGTGGGAAGATAGTAAACGGGAATAATAGCTTTCCGCTTCTGTCTACTTACAAATCCGTAATTCGTAATTCCTAATTCGTAATTTCACCTTATAAATCATCTCTATGCAATTATTAAAATTTATCCAGCAGCCCTGGCATTGGTCGGTGTCGGGGCTGTTAATAGGGCTTACAGTGCCGGTGCTGTTGATACTGGGTAATAAGGCCTTTGGTATTTCTTCATCGCTGCGGCATATCTGCGCTGCCTGTTTCCCGGCCAATATTTCATTTTTTAAATACGACTGGAAAAAGGAATCCTGGAATCTCTTTTTTGTAGCGGGTATTGTGCTCGGTGGTTTCCTGGCGGGGCATTTCCTGCAGGATGGCAATGATATACAGGTAGCCGCTGCCACGCAGGAACGGCTGGCCACCTACGGTGTGCATGACTATAGTGCCCTCCTGCCGYCGGAAATATTCAGCTGGTCCAATCTGTTTACCTGGAAAGGATTGATCTTCTTTGTATTCGGCGGATTCCTGGTAGGCTTTGGTACCCGTTATGCCGGTGGTTGTACTTCCGGGCATTCTATTATGGGCACGTCTAATCTGCAATGGCCTTCCCTGGTAGCCACCTGCTGCTTTATGGCCGGAGGATTTTTCAGCGCCAATATATTGATCCCTTTTATCTTTAAATGCTTTAATTAAGATGAAGAATATAAAATTTCTGATAGCAGGTATTTTCTTTGGTATAGTGCTGGTGAAAGCGCAGGTGATCAGCTGGTTCCGGATACAGGAAATGTTTCAACTGACTTCTTTTCATATGTATGGCGTTATTGGTACAGCAGTGATAACGGGTATTATTTCGCTGCAACTGATCAAACGATTCAATATAAAAACAATTGCTGGCGATCCTATCACGGTAGCACCAAAAACATTTAACAAAGGGCAGGTTTTCGGTGGCCTGATATTCGGACTGGGATGGGCTATCACCGGGGCTTGTCCGGGACCACTCTTCGCACAGATCGGCACTGGTTTTACAGTAGTAGCGGTTACTTTATTGAGTGCTATTGCGGGCACCTGGGTATACGGTGCGTTGAAATCCAAATTACCTCATTAAAAAAGAAAGCTTCAAGGAGCTGGCCCTTGAAGCTATAGTTGCAATTCTCTGGATTCACTAATAGTTTTTAGTTTATTTTTTCCAACTGTCTTTAATTGCTTTTGCAGAATCCAGGTGTGCCTTTAAAGTAGGCAATGTGTTACGGGCCCATGTTTTCAGCTCATCGTCTGTTACATTATCGGATGCCTTTTCAAACTCACTTACTACATTTTCGTGGCCGTCTACCATCATATCTATGTAGTGCTTGTCAAAGTCCTTTCCTGTTTTCTTAGACATATCATCGATATGCTTTTTATCATCGGTAGATAATTCTGCCGGCAATGTGATATTCTTCTTTTGTGCCAGCGCTTTCAGTTCATCACCTGCTTTGGTGTGATCGTTGACCATCATGGTACCAAAGGCTTTCACTCTTTCGCTCTGTGCTTTCTCTTGCGCCAGTTTCCCCATAGCAACTTCTTTCATACCAGCATTAGCTGCATCCACTGCGAACTGGGATGATTTTTCATCTACAGGTTTCACTGTTTCATTAATACTCTGTGCGCTGTCTACCGGCTTTTCCGACTGTGGATTCTTAGCACTATTGCCGCAAGACTGCGTCATCCATACTGCTAAAAATGTTGCTGATAAAATCACTAACTTCTTCATTGCTTATTGTTTTGGGTTTGTAATAGGTGTGCTTGTTTACAGGGATAACTTTGCAAAAACGGTACCCGGAAGATGGGATACCTCTTAAACGCAATAGGGCAAAGGATTTTAGTGGAGAGCTTAAAAAATAGCGGACACAAAATGATGTAGATTGTTTTCCCCAGAGCGCGAAAAAAAAACTGGTTATTCAGTTTTCATTTGAATGAAAACTGAATAACCAGCTATCTGTAACGAAAAGATGATTATTTTGATTGCGCTATCGAATAAATAACAACGATCGCTAAAATAATAACCAGGATAAGGCCGACAATCTTTATCCAGCTATATGGACGATCACCGGTTACTTCACCGGTGCAGGCATTTACTACAAAATGGTACAGCTTTCCATTGTAACGGTAGGCGCTGATCCAAACGGGAAGTAACAGGTATTTTAAGCCGAGGTTGTTATAATCCACATCGTAGTTATCGATACTCTGTTCATCACCGCCGATGTCGTCCCGGATTTCTTCCCTGATAACGGGATCCATTCTTTTCTTGGCGATAACCAGCGCCTGTTCAGCATTAGTTTGATAGAGCTCTGCGCGGAAACCGCTCAGATAACGGCCATCATACTTTTTAAGCTGATCCAGTAGCCAGGGCTCCAGGATCTCCGCCATTTTAAGCGGCAAGGAAGGACTGGCAGATACCAATACATCACGGAAGTTGTTATTCACGCGACCGGAAGCAGGATACCAGGCTGTATGCCGTACCTCTCTGGTCCGGGTTACTGTTTTACCATCTTCCTCTGTGGTATAGGTTTCGGTGGTGTAGTAATATTCACCCCTTTGTCCGGTATACTCAGTGTCTGTATCCGTATCGTAGCTCCAGTGAGGGATGTAGATACCTTTCAGTTGCTGGGAAGAGCCATCTTTCACCTTCTTTACCATGTCTGAAGGAGCAAACCAGAGTTTACTCATCCAGGTCCGGAAATATTGCAATGCTTCGCTGTCTTTCACTGCGAATGGCAGCACATAATGCGGTTGCAGAATGGTGGTGGTTTGAGTGGTATCTATCACCAGTGGTGAAGCGCAGAACGGACAGGAATCTGCCGTTACATTGGGCAACATGGTAGTGGAGGCGCCGCAGCTTACACATTTCACCACTACAGCCTGTTGGGTAGCTTCGGTATGGTTTTGCTGTGATGCGATAAACTGATCATAGCTGACAGGTTGAATAGCCGCAGGCAAAGTTTCCTCTTCGATCTGATTCACGGTGCCGCAGTATTCGCATTTCAGGCTATTGGTACCTGGCGCATAATGCAGGATCGATCCACAGTTCTGGCATTTTAGCGAGTTAACTGTTTCGCTTGTTTTTTCCTCAAAAGACATAGGAATATTTTGGTCCCGGGTTAGGGAAGTGATGGTTTATTTTTTTCAAAACAATCCATCACTTCATCACCGGATCATTAGTTTTTTTATGGTAATGGTGGAGGTACGGTAGCTAATACCGGTGCCAGTTCAGGTACGGTGCCGGCGGCAGACCAGGCGGCCATACCGGTTTTCCACACCAGTGTTTGTGCATTGAGGCTGCCAGCTGCTGCCAGTTGACGGAGTTGTTCCTGATCAAAAGGACCACTTTGTTTACCATCTACTGCAACAAAGAAAGGAGCAGCTGTTGGCAATGGTGGAGGCGCACCACCACCGGCGTTTGCCTGTTGTTGATTATTATTCTGGAAGATGTTACCTACCTGTCCCATCATGGCTGCGCCCATACCAGCACCCAGTCCGGCTGCTGCGAGTCCGCCACCGGAAGGATTTTCCGCTGCTTTCTCCATAGCATTTGCTGCCTGGAACTGAGAATATGCACCCAGGTTCCCTACAATGCCGATGCTGCTGCGCTTATCGAGTGCGGCTTCTACTTCAGGCGGCAGGGAGATATTTTCAATGAGGAATTTGGTCAGCTCCAGTCCCAGTTCATTGAATTCAGTACCTATTTTACCAGTGATGGCAGTAGATACCTCTTCGTAGTTAGCTGCCAGGTCCAATACAGGGATTTTGGCTTCAGCAATGGCTTCCATACCGCGGGATACTGCCAGGTTACGCAACTGCTCATTGATCCCTTCCACGGTAAATTCGGGGTTGGTAGCAGCTACTTCTTTCAGAAAGGCACCTGCATCTTTTACACGGAAAGCATAACTACCAAAAGCACGGACTCTTAATGGCCCGAACTCCGCATCGCGCAGCATTACCGGGTTCTTGGTTCCCCATTTCTGGTTAGTGAACTGACGCATGCTCACAAAGAACACATCTGCTTTAAAAGGGCTGTTAAAGCCATATTTCCATCCCTGCAATGTACTCAGTATAGGCATATTCTGAGTAGTAAGCGTATACATTCCGGGCTGAAAAACGTCTGCAATCTTACCTTCATTCATAAAAACAGCCACCTGCGACTCCCTCACGGTAAGTTTGGCGTTCATTTTTATTTCATTCTGGTAGCGGGGAAACTTCCACACAATTGTATCCGTGGACGAGTCTGTCCACTCAATAATATCAATAAATTCGTTCCTGAGCTTATCAAAAATTCCCATAGTAACAGGTTTTATAGTCCGTCAAATTTAGAGAATTATTTATTCGAAAAGTTACTTCTGAAAAGTTATAATTTCCCCAAACTTACTTCCCGGTTGTTTTCAGCCATTTTTCCAGGAGACCAGGCCAGACCTCTGCCGCAGGGTTACCTGGACGCAAACCGTATCCATGGCCACCTTTGGCGTAAAAATGAAGTTCTGCGGTAGCTTTGGCATCCCGGAGGGCGCCCGCCATTACCAGGGCACTGTTGCCATAAGAATCGTCAGAAGTAGCAAAAATGAACATAGGAGGCGTTTGGCTGTCTGGTTTCAGCTCCGGTGTCAGGGTTCTGTTTTCCCCTTTATCCAGGTAAGCCGGGTACACGAGGATCCCAAAAGCAGGACGGGCGGACAAACTATCGGCTTTGTCAAACGGCGTGTACGCATTTACGTTATATAGTGTGGCAGCTCTGGCGGTGAGACTACCACCTGCAGAAAAGCCCATTAAACCTATCTTGTCCGGCTGCAACCTCCATTCCGCAGCACGACTGCGTACTATCCGGATAGCCCGTTGCGCATCCTGGAGCGCACCGGCTTCTTTCTTAGGCACCCGGTATTGCAAAACAAACGCAGTATAACCCAGTTTATTCAGCCACGCAGCAACTTCGTAGCCTTCCAGGTTAATAGCGAGGATGTTGTAGCCTCCGCCGGGGCAAATGATAATGCCTACCCCGTTATTATTATTTGCTGGCGCCGGAAACACTTCCAGTAAAGGATCAGTTACATCAGTCAACCGTTTTACATTATTGCTGCCATCGGCAGTTACCTGCGCCATTTGCTTGGCGGCAGGTTCTCCGGGGACCGTTCCCGGCCACAGATGAATGGTTTGCTGTTGCGCGCTGATAGCGGTATTAAGTCCTAACATAATGAATAAGATACCTAATTGTTTCATAACTGGAATTTCATGTGATAAAAACAAATGTAATAAATGTTATGGCCAGATAAAAGGCCCCCTTCCTTAACCGCAAGTTGCAGTGCCAATCAAACCAACAGGATCTGTATAGCTATTTCAGGACGAGACATAGTGCGGTGAAAGAGTAGTAAGAGAGTAGTAAGAGAGTAATGTAACAGTAATATGAGAGTAATGTAACAGTAGTAAGAGTATAGTAGGACAGTAATGGTAATACGATGCATAGACGAGTCCTAAGTATCGGAGAAGTATGCGAGAAGTAGTAATAATGTATAAAAATCAATGTTTGACCGGACAAATCAGGAAATAGGGCGCGGAGAAGTAATAGTTGCACCGGGCTTCCGCGCCCGGTGCAGAAAATGAGTAACCGTTATTTATTACACACCCGCAAGGGTGATCATATATTTATTTTACACATTGCAGCCAGGCCTCGGCCATCAACTGGGCGCCTGCTACGCTCGGATGTACGCCATCGCCGGTCCAGTAAGCCCCCGGAGCGGATTTCTGTGCTTTATCAAAAACGGATTGATATGGGATGAAGATCGCCTGGTATTTGTCAGCCAAAGCGCGGGCTGCTGCACGGTATTCATCAAATGCAGGATACCATTTTTCGTCTACGGCTTTCACACCTGTTACCGCAAAAGGTTCTCCAATGATCAGCTGTACATCCGGCAATTGCTCTTTGGTACGCGTCAGTAACTTATCATAATCTTCCCTGTAAGTTTGAACCGTGCCTTTGTAGTTACCATTCAGCGTATGCCAGAAATCATTTACCCCCACGAGGATACTGAGTACATCCGGCTTAATGACCAGACAGTCGATATCCCAGCGGTCGGCCAGCTGAAATACTTTATTTCCGCTGATCCCCTTGTTGTATACTTTCAGATTTTTATCGGCATTCTTAAGTAACAGGTCAGATGCGGCCATCAGCGCATAACCTCCGCCTAATGCGGCACCGGTATTGGGCTGGTCATTATCTCTTTTACGCCCGGCATCAGTAATAGAGTCGCCCTGAAATAACACTACCCCTTCTTTTTTAAGTGTGACCTTTTTGTGTTTTTCTGCGGATACTGCTGCTGATACAATACCTGGAATGCTGATGGCAGCAATACTTCCCAGCGATAGGTTTCTAAGAAAATTACGACGGTTAGATGAATTCATAACAGATCTTAATTAAGTGATGCACTGCGGCATTATCCGCAATCGCGCCCTTAAACTATAAAAAAGAATTTATATTTTTCAGACAAAAGCACTAAATCCGGTGATGGCCCTTCCCACTATCAGGGAATTAATTTCTTTGGTGCCTTCATAGGAATAAATGGCTTCCGCATCAGCCACAAAGCGGGCTACATTGTATTCCAGCAATATGCCGTTACCTCCCATCACTTCGCGGGCACGACTGACCACATCACGGGTACGCATGGTACAGAACACTTTTGCCAGCGAGGCATGTTCATCTTTTAATGCACCAGCATCCTGAATTTCAGAGAGACGGTACACCATGGTTTGCATAGCAGTGAGATTGGATAACATTTCTACCAGGTGCCCCTGTATCAATTGAAATGCGGCAATCGGCTTTCCAAATTGCTCACGGGTACGGGTATACGCCAACGCATTTTCATAGGCGCCACGGGCACAGCCTACGGCTTCCCAGGCAACGCCGGCGCGGGTCATGCGCAATACCTTGGCGGTATCTTTAAAAGAGTTGGCGTTTTGAAGGCGGTCTGCCTCCGCAATATGACAGTCTGTTAACGTAATCAGTCCGTTTTGTACAATACGCAGGGCCATCTTATCATGGATTTTTTCCACACTGAAGCCAGGTGTATCTTTCCGCAGCAGAAAGCCTTTCACCTGGTTATCATCCAGGTCACGTGCCCATATCACGATTACGTCTGCAAAGGTGGCGTTGCCAATCCATTTCTTTTGTCCGTTCAACACCCAGGTATCACCTGTTCGTTTAGCCGTAGTCGTTAATCCTCCGGCTGTACCGGAGCCTACTTCTGGTTCTGTTAAGCCAAACGCGCCTATCATAGTCAGTTGCTGCATACCGGGCAGCCACTCCTGTTTCTGTGCTTCAGAGCCCAGCATATAAATTGATCCCATGGCCAGTCCGCTCTGTACCCCAAAAAAGGTAGCCACAGAAGCATCTATCCTGGCCATTTCCATGGCAATAATCCCTTCCATCAGGAAAGACCGGTTAGGACAACCATATCCTTCATAAGTAACACCACAGATATTCAGTTCCCTGAATTTAGGAATGATCTCAAATGGGAATTCTGCTTTCAGCCAGTATTCATTCACAATGGGCTTTATTTCCTTTTCCATGAATGCCCTCACCTTTAGCTGCAATGCCCGGTCTTCTGCATTCAGCTTGCTTCCCTGATCATAAAAGTCGCCTTCAATGGGCGGCAATGCTTTTTTGGCACCGCGACTGCTGAGCATTTTCATTAACCCGTTCAACTGCGCATCATCCATATGTGCTACGGATTCCATTACTTTGGGCAGGTCTACTTTTTCAGAGAGTTTCGCCAGCATCGCAAAATCAATACTCTTCAACAGGTGGTAAGCGTTTTTCAGCTTTGAGAAAGTTCCGGACATCTTGCATGGTTTTGTATAAAAATACGGAATCACGGGGATTTTGTCTTGGTCCGGCATAGGTGCATTCCAGGCGTTGTTTTTAAGTAACAACACCCAAATTACAAGTCATTGCAATGGATTGCAAATAATTTCAAACAGCATCAGGATTGGCTAAAATGACACAAGGGCATAAAAAAGGGTTGCATAGAACCTCATGCAACCCTGGTTTTAAAAAAAACACAACTAAAAAAAACGAGAACTTCCACAAACATATAGGCATGGCTGTTATGCTCTGATAACGCAGGGAAATGCATTTCCCTCTATCTTTCTTTAAAAAAAATTACGAATTTGTAATTCGTAATTCCAAATTCGTAATTTTCAAAAAGATAGTTACTTTCGCAGCGATCATTTCATATATTTAAAATATCGTGAAGGTTAAATGATTACATCACCTTCTTACCAGGCATATAAAGAATTATTTCATTCACAGTATAATGACTTATGTAACTATGCCTATAGCTTCCTAAAGGACGATGCTGCGGCCGAAGATGTGGTACAGGAAACTTTTATCAAGCTATGGGAAAAACACCAGGAGCTGATAGGTATACCTAATATAAAATCATATCTGTTCCGTGCGGTCCGTAACAACTCAATATCTGTATTACGTAAACTGAACACGGAAGAAGCAGGAAATAAAGGCTTTGAATGGATAGCAGATATTGCAGAAGATCCTAATGCCAAAGAGATAGAAAATGCCAGACCGTACTATGAGCAACTTATTTATGAAGCCATCGCCAATTTACCTCCGCAATGCAGGGAAGTATTTACCTGTTGCAGGATAAATGGGATGACACATCAGCAAACGGCGGTTAAGCTGGGGCTTTCAGCCAAAACTGTTGAAAATTATATGGGACGGGCACTTAAACTGTTGCGAAAGTACCTCCATCAATATGGATTACCGATGAGTATCCTGTTTTTATTGAAATTATTTACACCCTGATAGAGGGTTGTCACACTAACGAGCGTTATCTAAGTAGAGCACACTGTAACTATGGAGCATTTTGACACCTACCTGCATGAACTTATAGCTAAAAAGCTATCCGGTCAATGTACTGAAGCAGAATCTGCGGCATTACAGCAATGGCTGGATGCCTCCCCTGAAAATAAGGAGGAATACAATATTCTGTCTAAGTTATGGCAGGACACTCCTGCCGCTGTTGGCCCAACACGCCAATACAATACCGCCGCCGCATGGGACAAAACAGCCCAGACGATACAGCCTCCTGCTTCCCGGATAAAATCACTCTATACAAAATATGCCGCAGCCGCGGCTATATTGCTCCTGCTTACTGCAGGCGCCTGGTGGCTGGAGAGCCGCTCTTCTTTGAAAAAACATGAACTGGCCGCCAACGATGGCAAAATAAAGAGTTTTGAACTCCCTGATAAATCTATGGTCACCCTACGCCAGGGTGCGCGGATCAGGTATCTCAATGGCTATCATCATGAACAACGTATTGTAGAACTGGAAGGGGAAGCCTTTTTTGAGATCGCCAACGATCCAGGACACCCTTTCCTGGTGAAAACGCCCAACCAGTCTGTGGTAGAAGTACTGGGAACTTCCTTTACCGTACAAACCGGAAAGGACAGTACTGCCGTTACAGTAGCTTCCGGCAAGGTAAAATTAGGCGTGGAAGGCGATACCGCCGCTGTAATTCTGGGCAGCGGACAAAGAGGTACCTGGGGAAATGGGCAGTTATACGCCCGTAATAACGACAATCTGAACTTTATTGCATGGAAAACCGGGATTTTGCAATTTAATGATGAGTCTCTTCTTGAAATATTGCCACAATTAGCCGACTTTTACGCAAAAGAAATCAGGATTGATGATCAATACCGCGAAACAGCATTGCAGCAGAAAGCTACAATCACGTTCCGGAATCAATCCTGTGATGATGTTTTGCATGAATTACAACTATTGCTTGGGTTTAAATACCATCAAGACGGCGACACCATCGTCATCAGCCAGTAGCCTCTTAAATCGATTTTTATACATATTCAGTATCGTCCTTTTTCTCTCGCCGGTTATTCCACTACAGGCGCAGAACAGGGAGAATGATTTATTACAGGAATCATATATTCCTCCCTCCAGGCAGGGGACCATTCTCTTTTTCATACAACATATACAAAAGTCAACCGGGATCAATATATCCTATAGCTCCAGTTTCCTGCACCTGAATAAAAAGGTGCAACTAACAGGAACAGAACATACAACGGGTGAAGTATTAAGTACCATCTTACAGGGAACCGGCATACAGGCGGCTGCCCTGAATGGAAAAATATTCCTGCTCCGGGAAAACTCCCAGCCCCAGTATTATACTATCAGCGGCTTTGTAAAAGAAATTAATAGTAATGAGCTCATTATCGGGGCATCTGTATATGATCCTATCACCAGGAAAGGTACAGAAACCAATGCCTTCGGCTTTTACAGTCTTCAGGTGCCCGACACCTGCCAGGGCATCGTATTTTCGCATATAGGCTATAAACCGGTTTTCCAGCACCTCCCCCCTCCTGATGAAGGCCAGCTGGACATACATATGGAAGTCCGTAGTATGTTACAAACCGTGGTGGTAAATGGCGAAAAAGAAGCCATGACTTCCCAATCCGGATACATTAATATGCCAGTGACTTACGTATCCAGTTTCCCCTCACTCCTGGGAGAAAAAGATGTATTGAAGTCCCTGCAGTTGTACACAGGTACCAGCAGTTCCCTGGAAAGCAGTAGTAACCTGCTGATCAGAGGTGGTGGAGCTGATCAGAATCTCTACCTGCTGGATGGCGTTCCACTTTATCATACTGGTCACCTTTTTGGCCTCTTTTCTATTTTTAACGGTGATGCGGTAAAAGACGTGTCATTGTATAAAGATGCCTTCCCTGCCCGCTACGGCGGCCGTCTTTCTTCTGTAGTAGATATTCGTACAAAAGACGGTAATATGAAGGAATGGCACGGGAGTCTGACGCTAAGCCCCGTTTCCGGTAATATATTACTGGAAGGTCCGATTGTAAAAGATAAAAGTTCCGTTTCCCTTTCAATACGAAGATCACTGGTAGATGTGTTGTATGGGGCCAGGTATCTGAGCGACTACGGTAAGTATTATCTCTATGATGTAAACTTCAAACTAAACCAGGTTATTGATAATAAAAACAGGCTTTACGTCAGCTTTTATAAGGGGCAGGACAAAATGTTTATCCAAAGCATCCGGCCTATTACGGTGCTGTTTGATGATTACAATTTTGACTGGAGTAATATCACTGCGGCCGTAAAGTGGACCAAGGTAATCAATCCTAAAATATTCACTAACACGATTGCTACCTACAGTCGTTTTTATAATGTATTCACCCAGAATACGATCATTCCCCTTTCCTTTGATGACTCCTCGACAGTAAAGGGTAAAGGCGTTTCCAGGGTCAGAGATATCGCCATCAAAAACGAAACAGAATATAATGTCAGCAACTGGCAACATATTTCTTTCGGCGGCGGTTATACCTACCACAACTTTGCACCCACCGCATATCATAACAATATTTCTGCGGGAGAAGCTACGCAGCGGAAGGCGCCTATTTATTATATGTCCGAGTTCTCTGTTTATGGGGAAGATGAACTCAGCCTGTTGAACGACCGCCTGATAGTCAGGCCGGGACTGCATTTTGGCGCCCTTGCTCAGAAAACTTCGTTTTACACCAGTCTGCAACCACGCCTCATGGTACGCTGGCAGCTACCAAAGTCGCAATACATACAGTTGTCCTTTGCCAAAATGACCCAGTTCGTGCACCAGTTGACCACACCGGTAATCAATCTGCCTACTGATCTGTGGGTGCCCAGTACTGAAAACATTAAACCTGAGCAAGCCTTTTCATACGGCCTCTCCTACCAACGGCTCTGGAACAACACCTGGCGATTTAATGTAAACGTGTATTACAAACAGCTTAAAAATATTGTTACCACCAATACCGTATTGAATATATTCGATAACTCCGATCTATGGGAGAAAAAAGTCATCGCCGGCAATGGTTATAATTATGGCAGTGAGTTACAACTGGAAAAAACACAAGGCAAGCTGACAGGTATTTTTTCTTATACGCTTTCCTGGGCCTGGCGGCAATTTGACCGGCTGAACGGCGGTAAAATGTTTCCTTATAAAGAAGACCGCCGGCATAATCTTTCCCTGGCACTTAAGTACCGGTTCAATCCGAAATGGAATGTTTCTGCTACCTATAAATTCGCCTCTGGAGCGCCATTTACTTTACCTGTACAAATATTCCCTGACTTTGACTGGAGCCGTAATATCAAAGGCTACCTGGATGAGCGCTATTCGCCCTTCTCCACCTATCAGGTCAATTATCTGCCTTATATAGCCAGGTTGAATAATTACCGCTTAAATCCGGTGCATCACCTGGATGTAGGTGCTACACTTAACCTCGGTAATGAAAGACGTTTCAAGCATGTAATTTCGGCGGGAGTGTATAATATCTACAATCGCAGCAACCCGTTTATTGTAAGCTTTGACCAGTTCTCTTTCTTTGAATATGACGAGATATCTTCGTTGCAGTTGTATCAGTACAGTCTATTCAGAGCATTACCTTACCTCAGTTATACTTTCAAATTTTAGTCATGAAATACGGGTTTACATTATTGCCAATTGTGTGTATGATATTGCTGCTGGGATGTGAGCAGGAATTACCGCTTCCCCGTACAAACGGCGCTCCCAGGGCGGTCGTTTACAGTGAGCTGGTTGCCAATGGTATTCCTGAGGTGCGTGTAGGCAAGAGCAAGCCGGTATCCGGCCCTTATCTTGATAATGGATTTCAGCTGGTAGAAAACGCCAATGTTCAGCTGATGGATAAGAACGGAACACTGCTGGAAACCCTCACGTATGTAAATGACTCTTCTAATCCAATGAGCGTTTACCGGGGTAAAACAAAGCTCGATGCAGCCAGAAACTATAAGCTACAGGTAGATGTTCCATCGCTCAAATCCATTACCGCCATGGCTACTATCCCACCTCCATTCCGGGTGGAATTACTGGATACCCTGCGTTCACTCCTGAATGGCCGCCCGGTTCTACGTTTTCATTTTACCGTATATCCGTTACCGGGAGTAAAACAATATATCGTCATGGAGGCGCTGAAACAGAGTGTAGATGTAGATACTACGTTTATGTACCAGGGCGTGAGATACCGCAAAAGCGAACAGGAAGATTTGTACGAGCAGGTGAAAAATTCACCTGGCGCAAATGCCAGGAAAGACAGTTTTTTCCTGAACGACTATCTCCGTATTCCCTGCTATACACAGGATGAAAATGCAGACAATAATCAGGTGGGTGGCCTAAACGAAAACTATAACAGCATCCTGTTTACCCAGGCAGGCAAACCATTAACTACTTACTTCTATATCAATGCTACGGCACTCAGTACCAATCCGGAAGACGCGATTCCTCCTGTAGGACGAGTGCTGGTATATGTAAAATCTGTTTCGAAAGAATATTATGATTTCCTGCTTACTTACGAAAAAGTGAAACGCAATCCGGGGCTGAACAGCCTTATACAGGCTATTCAGCTCAAAAGCAATACTACCGGAGGATTAGGTATTGTAGGAGGCAGCTATCAGAAGCTGTACTATTTATACTACGACAAACTCTAAAGAGGAGCTAAAAGCGTTTCGCTTACCGCACTTCATACACGTTATCTGCTTTATCAATATCTGCTGCCCAGGTACTGCCCAGGGTTACTTTTTTTATTTTTTTGGGAGATGGAAACGCGAGTGATACTGTTTTGTTTCCCTTTTCCCAGCAGGCAATACTCCTGTGTATTTTAGCGGTGCTATTATCATCAAATAACACAGTAATATCTACCGGTACTGGTTTGTTACCCTTGGAAATAATCTCCACTACCCCTTGTTTCCCTTTCTGGGTGACGCTGCGGATACCCAGGTCCGGATAACCATTATCGAAGAACCAGCTTTTCCAGAACCAGTCCATATTTCTTCCTGCGCCGGTATTCATGCAGTAAAAGAAATCATAGGGTTGCGGATGTTTGCCATTCCATTGAGCCATATAATAATGCAAGGCTTTAAGAAAAAGACTGTCGCCCAGCATATCTTTTACATACAGGTATCCCAGGGCTGGCTTGGGATAGGAATTGGTGACATAGGCATCTGTTGTTTGATTGGAAGGCGTCATGATAGGCAGATCAACGGCTTTGCCTGCAACATAATTATAAGGCGCCATGCCATAGTCATCGATGATGTTACTGTCTATACAAGGTGAAATAATCCATTCCCCGATAGTAGCCCAGCCTTCATCCATCCAGGCATAGAGGGTTTCGTTGGTCCCCATATAAAAAGGAAAAATGGTATGAAATATTTCATGGTCGGTGAGTTCAATCGCCTGCGCTTTATCTGCCAGGGGATTATCATTCACCATCATAGGATATTCCATCTGATCCAATCCATCGAACACGGTTTCGTGATGATACGGGAATGGCCATTTCGGAAAGTAGTGGCTTATTTTATCAACGGTGATGCGGGCGTAACGTACCACATCAAAGAAATCAGCATGAGCGGCATTAAAGGCTACGTCAACGCGGGTACGTCTTTTCGTTGCTGCATCTACTTCCACGCTGGTAGCATTCCATAAGTAGTGATTACTGAGCCCTATCGCAAAGTCAGTCACGTTATTAGCTTCGTAACGCCAGGTTTGAGCGCCTTTACTCCGCGAAATATTACCGGCGCGAACATCGTTACTGTCTATCACTGCAATGATATCATTGCTTTTTTCTGCGGCGGCAATGCGTTGTACATATTTATCATTGTATACCTCACTGGTATTCTTCAGATCGCCGGTGGCCCATACCTGGTAGCTGCCGGGAACTGTAATGGCTACACGAAAATCGCTGAAGTCGTTATAGAACTCCTGCGTACCAACGTAGGGGATCATATCCCAGCCGTTGACATCATCGTAAACGGCAATACGTGGAAAGAAGTAAGCGATGAAATAAGCACCGGTATCAACGGCTCCTGTTCTGATATGTGTGTTTTCATTAAGGGTGTAAGAGAAGTCCAGGTCAAAGCGGGCTGTCTGACCAGGATACAACGCCGGTATGCTTAGGGGCATATTAGCTCCCCGGGGGCGAACAGACATTGGTCTGTCTGTACCGTTTACCTTCATATTTTTGATGAGTACCCCATCAGTCAGGTCATCCGGGGCAATGCCCATGCTTCTGATGGCGCCCTTCTGATAGAGATTGGGAAACAGTTTAAAGTTTACCATACTCAGGGTATCGGGACTGTTGTTGACGTAGCTGATTTGTTCTGTACCGGACACAAGATTGGTAGCGGGGTCAAAAGTAACCCGTATATCATACACCCCTTTGTTCTGCCAATATTTACTCCCCGGTGCTCCGGTGTAGGTGCGGGTTTGCTGATCATATGCCTTGCGGATGCTGAGCGGCATATATAATGGGGTCTGGGCGATGCCTTGCTGCGCGACCATCAGCAGCAGCAAAAAAATACAATATTTCCTCATAAACTAATTAAAAGCGGTGGCTTCAAATGTAGGGAATTACCGGGAAAATGCACCGCAGACAAGCGCTTAATATGAATCCGGTCAATATGGAGTGTGAGTGGTATCTGCAGGAACAATGGGCGCTTTTAAAGAATCTGCAACCATGTGAAGACTATCTGCCGGAGTGGCTGTACTATCTTTGCCGGTACCGCCTTTGGAGGGTAAGGGAATAGTGCGTGCATTACTACGGCGTTTGGAGGAATAACTGCTGGCAGCTCCCTGCCTTTGCATATCCTTCATTGTTTTTTTATCAAAGAGATATTTAGGATGCTTTTCCGGTCTTAGTCCCCGGTCAAATTGTGCTTCCGCCCCTACTGCGGGTGCCGTGTATACTTTCTGAGATGAATGACACGCAAAGAGCAATATGATAGCAATCAGTACCAGGTACTTCATGTAAATAAGTATGAGCGTGAGTATAGATAAGGGAAGGGGACAGGTATCTAACGAAAAAAAGGGGATTTTATTTTCCCTTTCCATCGATTAGTTGTTGTTAATTCAAGACCACTGTATTAAATTTAGCGTAAATTCATTGGTTGTCATCCCCTTGTTCTAATATTTTATATCTTTAACCGCTATTTCAATCCCGATGAAAACCCTCCCGCAGGAGAGTCACGGCCACATTCGTTATTTATAACAAAGCACTATGAAAGTATCTACAACCAGCTTCCCAAGCGTTTTTGAGACCGCATTCGGAAACACAGAAAACTCAAGTAAGGACTTGCTCAATGGGTTAAAAATTAAAAAGGATGATACATGGTACCTGGTGGGCAATCTTGCCAGAAGAGGTGGTATCAATCCGGGCAGGGTTACCAATGCGGCGCCCAGTGAAGAAGATTATGAAATACTGTTTAAAGCTGCTTTGTTGAATACTATTGATAAAGTACAACAACCCATCGCGCTGACAGTTGGTTTTCCGTTCTCTACCTATAACATTTACAAAACAGCTGCGGAACAGTTTTTAAGTAAAAGACATTTCCTGATAGACTACGATACACAAACCTACAATACAAAAGGGTCTTTCAAAAAGGCCATGTTTGATATTGAAAAGTATGAAGTCATCCCTGAAATTGTGGGTGGCATCATTGGTTTAAAGAAAACCATCAATGAGCCCCAGCTGGATAACTTCATCGCTATCAGCTTTGGATTCGGTACTATCGAAGGTGGTATGGCTACCGGCGATGGCTTGATTCACCGCACCTGCTTCAGCTCCCATGGTATCCGCTATGCGATTAATAATCTTACCCGTGAGCTGAACCAGAAGCATTACCTGGAAATGAAAAATGAACACCAGGTGGATGACGCCTTTATGAAAGGCTCCATCTTCACTAACCGCAAGCGTATTGACCTGCGGGATATGCGTAAAGGTGTGCTGACCCAATATTACAAAGAGGTGGTATCTCCCCTGATGCGTAGTTACTTTACGGATCTGGATTTTGAAACCTGCGAAAAAATATACCTGATGGGTGGCGGTGCCTACTACCGTGAGCTCACCGATGCTTTTGTAGAAGAGTTCCGTGATTTTATTCCGGTAGAAGTAGCA
This sequence comes from Chitinophaga sp. 01L420, assembly GCF_056399985.1. Taxonomy (NCBI): domain Bacteria; kingdom Pseudomonadati; phylum Bacteroidota; class Chitinophagia; order Chitinophagales; family Chitinophagaceae; genus Chitinophaga; species Chitinophaga sp. 01L420. Next base: position 202,046 of record NZ_JBFTSK010000025.1, on the reverse strand, counting down.
CCTGAGCCAGAAAAACTCATGAGTATCGGCTATCTTTATAACTCATTAAGAATTTCAGATAACAAACCACAGCGGAGTGTAGGTCTGGATCTTGGTAACTCCAGCTCTATTGTTTCTACATTTGACGATCAGGCGCAACATACACCAGGCGCAACACCCAATACTAATCCTAATCCCATCACCCTCTAATTTTTACGTGTGATCAACGTCAGACATATTTTCCGAAATATAATTGTTCCCGGAGCTTTCCGTATCCCTAAAACAGTATCCGTGAATGGCAGCATTGATGCTTCCGTTTCTGGTCGGATAGATGGCAGTGTGCGGGGCGATGTAAAAACCAGTGGTAAGCTGGTAGTGAGTGAAACGGCAAGTATACGCGGCCACATTTATGCTACCGACCTGGTAGTACATGGAAAAGTGTATGGCGATGTTTACATCAGTAATAAAGCCCATATCAGCAATAAAGCCCTGGTAAAGGGCGATGTAAATGCCATGGTGCTTGAAATAGAGGAAGGTGCCGTAGTAGAAGGAGCTATCCGCAAAAATGTGCAGCCGGTACAAAAAACCGAACACGCCACCGAAGCGGAGGAAATAAAAATATCTGCACCAGCAGACGTTGCCGGTCCTCATGAGGAGGAAGAACAGAATACCAGCTGGTTCTAACCTGCCTGCCAACAAAGGAACTTTATTAAAGGATATTAAAAGGGCTGCTTCTTATTAAGAAACAGCCCTTTTACATTTTCAGCTTCGTAGCACCATGCCCGTTATAGGGCTATCATAAGTGTCAGTATCTCTTCTTTTTCAGCGGATCCAGTAACTGGGCCAAACCATTCATTTTAATCACCAGCATTGTTTCCAGGAGCATGCCTAACTTGCCCTGTGGAAAGCCTTTACGCTGGAACCACTCCAGGTAGCTTACAGGAAGGTCGCAAAGGATTACATCTTTATATTTACCAAATGGCATCTTCATCACTACTAACTGTTGCAGCAACTCCGGATCAGGCTGTGACATCTCCATAAAAAAATCAGGATTTATAATTAAGGTACAAATTTAAATTATAAATCTGTTTTCGCGGGCTTCTTCGTATTTTGTAAATGCTCAAAATAAATCCCGCATGAAAAACTACCTGTTTCTGCTACTTGTCATTTCCTTCGCAGGATGTGTGCAACCCGGTGGTAAAATCAGTCTTGCCAACGCCAATACCGTAGTAGTAAAAGAACTCTTTGAGGCATTTAATGCACACGACTGGCCCCGGCTGGCCCGCTGTTACAAGGATACCGCTACCTTCCTGGATCCTTCTTTAGGCCAGGAACCCGTGCAACATACCCGCGCTCAGACGATCAAAAAATACCAGGAACTACAGCAAATGTTTCCGGACGTTCATGATGAAGTCGTGAATATGTATGGCGATAAAAATCATATCACCGTTGAATTTGTATCATCCGGTACCGGCCCTGATGGCAAAAAATGGCATCTCCCTATATGTACTGTCTTTACGGTAGATGATGGTAAAATAGTAACCGACAATACCTACTACGACAACAGCCACTAATTAATTATTTCTTTAGTAACCCTGCATTGTCTAAGGCGGTAGATACCTGTACCGCAAAGGATTTGGCAAAAGATTCCAGGCTATTGGGATTATAGGTTTCCGACTGCCCGGACCATACCAGTTTGCCGTCCTGTGATAAATCATACAGGTTACTTTCCAGGAAATATGTTTTATCTGTGGTGTAATAACCAGGAGAGTAAACGGATCCATACATATATCCGTAATATCCCCAGAAGCGGCCATACCAGCCATAGGCAGGATAAGGCGCATAGGACATGGTGCCAGGCACATATCTCGACTGTGATTCCTTGTTCACTACAGAAACGGTCAATACGGAAGTATACCCGGCCGCTTTCATTTTTTCTGCGGCGGCGGTTTTATCGCCATCGCTTTCAGGATTGAATTTGGGTGGAAAAATATCCATACTGCGGCCGGCTGATACGCCGCGCTTTTGCAGGGCTCCGGTCATTTTAGCTTCTACCATTTGTTGAGCGCCTACATTAGACGTAAGTGCTGCCACCAGCATATTATGATATCCCCCCGCCGGCGCTTCCGGTGCTTTCCAGGTGCCCGTCATATGCACCGTTGTGCCACATGCCCCCAATAATAATATAGCGCCAAATAGCGCTGCAGTGATGATTGCTTTCATAGAATTTGTTTTATCGGAACCTACCCGGTTGTTCCAGAACAACAAGCCTGCGCGGCAAAAGGTTTAACTACGGCTACTTATAACCTTCTCAGCCATATGACAGGAATAAAGCGTACATTAGTAGTCTTCCATCATGATACATATGGCCCCTAACAATAACCGGGATATAACGACCCTGTTGCTTGTGGATGACGATCCGGACGATCAGGAATTTTTCAAGCTCGCCCTTCATGCTGTAAGGGAGAAGATATCCTTTGCGGCGGCGGGTAACGGACAGGATGCATTGGATCAGCTCACAGCAGAGATCTGCACACCTGATCTCATATTCCTGGATATGAATATGCCTTTAATGAATGGGCTCACCTTTTTGCAGAAAATAAAGGCCTCTGCTACCCTCAAACACATTCCTGTTATCATTTATTCTACCAGTGACGAACCCCATGAAATAAATATGGCCAGGTCTATGGGCGCTATTGATTTCGTTACCAAACCTACTAAGTTTGCGGAGCTTTGCCAGCTGCTGCACGAAAAGCTGGCTTTACATGCAAATGCCTGAGTATAATTTTTACCGGAAATTATCCCGCGTTTACCGGAAAATGAGGGCTGTCCGCCCCCCGGCTATTTCTCCCCTCTTTTGCCCCCTCTACATTTGTATAAAATACCATACAGATGTTCACGGCTTTCCTTTCACTGACTTCCATTTACCTCACCATACTGCATATGATTTATCATTATGCTACCAGCAGGACTACCCTCTTTCCTTTTAACCATGCCAGCCATTCCGCCCTGCAGGAGCGATTCGGAGAACTGGTAGTTTCATTTCTGTTGCTCTTTCTGCCACTGCCATCCGTACTGCTGCACAGTCGCTTATGGCCAGCCCTTACCACCTTCTTAACCGGTCTTTCCGCTGCAGAAGAATGGCGTACCTGGCAGGAACTGTATGTATCAAATCCAGAGAAAGCGTGGAGAAAGACAGCGCAGTTAACTATTCGTCCTTAGCAGCCATGCGACGGGCATAAGCCACCCTATAAAACTCATACCCCTGCTCCCCCCGTTCCGGTAAATACCGCTCCCTATATTCCGCAGCTCCCAGATCTTCTTCCAGTTTAAAATCGAAAGATTCCAGGTAAGCCGGCAGGGCTGCCGGATCAAAACCAAACGTCCATTGCTCTTCCAGGCCGGCTACATCCTGCAACAATTTCTTGCCCCCATAAAAGGCCGCTGGTGCATCCAGTATCTGCTGATGCACATAGGTAAAAATTACGGCTGAACCGGGCGCAAAACGCTGCAAAAAAGCAAAGGTGCTGTCTATCGCTTCTTTATTGAGGTAGTTCGTTACCCCTTCCCAGATGATGGCGGTGGGCAACGTAAAATCAAAGTTGTTTAATGCTCCCAGCTGATCCAGGCTTTGCTTGTTGAAATCTATCTGGTAATAAAATACCCTGGCCGGGATTTTATGTGCGCGCAGTTTAGCCAGCTTATAAGCAGCAGTATTGGGATGATCAATCTCTACTACCTTAACATGTTGCAGGAATGGCAGGCGTAATCCGCGGGTATCAAAACCAGCCCCCAGGATAAATACCTGTTGTGCTCCATCCGTCACCGCCCGCTGCAGCAGGTCATCAATATATTTCGTACGTGCGATACCGGAAGATAATGCTCCGGGGATCTTTCTCCTGATAATGCTTTCTGCAATGGCTCTCCAGCCTGGAATCCGGCATAACCAAACCCCTGTTCTCAGACCTCCGTCCAGAAACCAGGCGGCAAATGGGTCTGTAAAAAGTCGTTGGTCTTTGGGGCGGGTAGTTTCTAATGCCCTGAACAAGGCCATGTATTGGGCTGTTCTACTCGTCACATTAGCTTTCATGGATTATAATTTACAAGGGATAATAGTATCTGGTCATCAATTTAGTTAAAAAATATGATTACTTATATTCCTCATAAGACCAACACCTGGCTGTATAAAGGGGAGTTGTCTCTCCCGGGCCCAAAAGAAAAAATGATCCCAAACAGATCAATTTTGCGATTATTTCAAAAAAATACCTATTTTTAGAAAATATTCTAAATTGCGTTGCGAAAATGAGCCACTCATTAAATATTGACAAATTAGACCTACAAATCATCTCGGAAATGTCAACCGATGCCGGGATCTCTTATGCGGAATTAGGAAAAAAGCTGTTCGTTTCCGGCGGTACTATTCATGTCCGTATCAAAAAACTGCATGAAATGGGCGTCATCAAGGGCACCCGTTTACAGGTAAATCTGYGTGCCATCGGATACGATGTGCTGGCCTTCATCGGCATTTACCTGGAGAAGAGTTCTCTGTATGAAAACGTAGCAAAACAATTATTAAAGATCCCGCAGATTGTCCGGTTAAACTATACTACCGGCTCCTACAGTATGTTTGCGGAAATCATTTGTAAAGACAGCGGAGAGCTACGTAAAATTCTGCAGGACGACCTGCAGCACATCAAAGGCATAGAACGCACAGAAACGATCATTTCGCTGGAAGAAAGTTTTTCCAGGCCGATAAATGTGAGTGAAGTTATATAAAACGGAATTCCTTGTTTACAGCGCTGCTCCTTATAGCAGCGCTTTTTTATTGCCGTACATCAAGATAAGTAATCCCATCAATGAAAAGTTAAAGTAGTAAGCGTATCAATCTTTACCTAAAATTTAGTGCTAGCTTCCGGCTAAATAACTTACTACCATATGAAGCACTACCTACTTCCTGTAGCAGTACTATTTTTTTTCTCCTGCAAACCGGTACCACCAAAGTCTTACTACACGGGACTTTACAGCATCAAGGCTTACGATAGCACCCGTTCATTTGATAAAAAATTACGGCCGGTAAAAATTGATCTTTTTTATCCGGCAGCTAAAATATCCGGTACCGTTCCGCTTAGTTATGGTGACATCCTGGATATGGCAGCACTGCGACTGGATTATAGTTTACCTAAAGACAGCTGCCACCTGGAAAGCCAGCAAATTGCAGATGCGATTACCCAGGAATTCAAGCTGGACAGTGCTAGCCGCGTATTTCGTTATAATACAGAGATATACCCGGCACCACTACCGGTCAGGGATAAACGAAAGTATCCGGTGATCATTTATGCTGCCGGCATGAATGGCAGTAGCTATGAAAACATCAGTTTGTTTCATCAGCTGGTGCAGCAGGGTTACATCGTAGCCGCTATCAGTTCCGTTGGACTTTATCCTGGCTATATGAGCGCGGCTGTTGACCTGGAAGAACAGGTAAAAGATATCCTGTTTACCCGGCAGCAACTATCGCAGCTACCGCTGGCTGATACCTCCCGCATAGGTTTGCTCAGCTGGAGTATGGGAGGCAGTGCCATCACCAAAGCGGCGATGCAGTCTGCTGATTTCAAATGCCTGTTATCTTTTGATGGCACAGAAATACACCACTACGGCGAAGATGCGGAATGGGACAAGATGTACAACGAGATGACGCGTGTCCCCTCTGTACGTCCTGAAAAAATTAAAGTTCCCTATTGTTACCTGAGTGGAGCCCATCCACCTAAAGTAGATTCTATCTATGATATACAACAACACAGCGCTGCCTCTCCTAAATATTTTATGCAATTTAAACAAGCAAGGCATGAGGACTTCTCTTCCATGATTAGCATTGCGGAGCAGGTGCAGCCTACGTTGGGAGATGTTCATAAAAAAAGGCAACAGGTAATCCGGAACATTACCGGTATGTTTTTCGATAAATACCTAAAAGGCAATACACAGTTACATTTTGGTAAACATATCGACTCTCTGATCAGCAGTTACCCGGCGGAATATAGTAAGGGATACTAACCAGCATATTACCACGCTGTACTTAGTTGTATTGACATGGTGGGTCTGGATCTATGCGCGGAAGGTCCGCGCTGAAAAAAAAAACGCTTCAGGCGGGAAATAGCCTGAAGCGTTGCTCTTTATTCTGCGGCCAGTTTCCTGACATCGCGGGTACCGGCATACAGTTCGTATTCCAGCAGACGACAGTCGATGGTACTGTTATAGAATTCTATTCTGCGTTTTGCTTTCAGTCCTATTTTCTTGGCCAGTTCGAGGTTACCGGTAAAAACGTAGCCATGATAGCCWCCACATTTCTGCTTCATGAAATCGCCGATGCGGCCATACGTTTCTTCCAGGTCTTCAATTTCCCCGAGGCGCAAGCCATATTCAGGGTTCATATATACTACGCCGGCAGCGCCWTCCGGCACTTCTGTGCTGGCGAAGTCGCATACGCGGAACTCAATCATATCTTCCACACCGGCGGCTTTCGCATTTTTGCGGGCATTGACGATGGCCATGTCACTCAGATCCGTAGCAATGATGCGCAGCTCCGGTACTTCCACGATCTGTTTTTCCAGCAAGCCTCTTTCGGCCAGGTAGATGGCCTCATCGAAACCCTGCRGGTGCATGAACGCATAGTTTTCACGGAAAAGTCCGGGACGGCTGTTGGTAGCGATCAGCGCAGCTTCAATAGCTACGGTGCCGGAACCACACATGGGATTAACGAAAGGTGACTTACGATCCCATTTGCTAGCCAGGATGGTGGAGGCAGCCAGCGCTTCCAGCATAGGGGCGCGGCCAGGTATTTTACGATAACCATGGCGGGCCAGAGAATCACCGGTGGTGTCTACAAATATTTCTGCATTTTCATTTTTCCAGAACAGGTGAATAACGGCGCCGGTCAGTTCCGCACCGGTAGATGGACGTTTACCGGTTTTTTCCCGCATACGGTCTACTACAGCATCTTTCACGCGCAGGTTGGCGAACATGCCGTTATTGATAGATTCATTCTGCACATTGCTGGTAATAGAGAAATACCCGTTTTCCGGAAGCACTGTTTCCCATGGATAGGTATGCAGGTGACTGTATATTTCATCTGCATCCAGCGCCTCGAATTGTTTCAGGCTGTATAATACCTGGCTGGCGCAGCGCAGGTTCAAATTAAGGCGGATACATTCATTGAGGGAAGCATTCAACCGTACACCGGTCACGAATGTTTCTTCCACAGTAAATCCCAGATCTTTCACTTCCTGCTCCAGGAAGGGTGTCAGGCGTTTGTTACAGGTGATGGTAACGGTTCCCTTTGTTGTATATAATGACATAAGGCGGCAAATTTACCAATCTTTATGATAATCCCCTTGCATTCCTTAATTTAACCAACTCATTTATATCCCTGCACATATGCGATATTATATTTCTCTGTTATGGATGATGATCATTTATCTGCCACTGCAAGCCCAGGTAAAGGCGACGCTGGTACGTAATACCCTCATCATGCCAGTACCCGTAACACGCTCCAGTCATGCTTCTACTATCACCGCCCTCCCGGATGGCCAGTTAATGAGTGCCTGGTTTGGTGGTCGGGAAGAAGGTAGTAAAGATGTGGTGATATGGGCTTCTCTCTATAAAAAAAACAAATGGCAGGCACCGGTGAAGCTGGCGGATGGCATTATAAACGATACGCTTCGCTATCCCTGCTGGAACCCCGTATTGTTCCGTACCAGGGCTGGCCTGCTCTGCCTGTTTTATAAGGTAGGTCCAAATCCACGGGAGTGGTGGGGCATGGCGCGATACAGCCGTGACAACGGCATTAGCTGGTCATCTCCCGAAAAACTGCCGGACGGCATACTGGGACCTATTAAAAACAAATGTATTCAGTTGCCCGATGGACGCCTGTTGCATCCTTCCAGTACAGAAAGCGTAAAAGGCAATGTATGGATATCACATATGGAAATCAGTGACAGCACGGGGCATCAGTGGCAAAAAATAAACATTCCCTGCGATACTTTCGGCGTGATACAACCCACCATCATTACTCTTGCCGGGGGCAGGTTACAGGCGCTTTTCAGAAGCAGGCAGGACGTGATTGCCAGCAGCTGGTCTAACGATAACGGCTCTACGTGGACGCCGGTGACCGGTTTGTCTTTATTAAACCCCAACTCCGGTATTGATGCCGTTACCCGGCCGGATGGCTTACAGGTGCTGGTATACAATCCGGCGCCCAGTGGGAAAGACTGGTCCAATGGCCGCAATGAGCTGCGGATGGCTGTCTCAAACGACGGGATGCGATGGCGGGATGTATATGTGCTGGAAAAACATAAAGGCGGCGAGTATAGCTATCCTGCTATCATCGCCGCCACAAATGATTTGGTGCATATTACCTATACGGATGACCGGAAGAATATCCGTTCAGTTACGTTGCAACTGAAATAAAGATCAGTTCCATATTTCGTTGGCTGCAGTCAGTATCACAGGTGCCTGGTCGGTGACTACAATGGTATGTTCATGCTGGGCTACAAAACCGCCTTTATTCCCCACAAGCGTCCAGCCATCATTTGACTGGTTAGCAAAGGAAGAGGTGGTAGATATAAAGGTTTCTATGGCCACTACGGAATTCTTTTTAAAGCGGGTTTTGTTGAAACGTACATAGCAATTGAGAATATCATCCGGCGCCTCATGTAAACTTCTACCCACGCCATGCCCCGCCAGGTTGCGGATAACCGTATAACCTGATTTGCGTGCTTCGGTTTCAATGAGTTTGCCTATATCTGCCACGCGGGTACCACCTTTGATATGCTGAATCGCTTTGTACAAAATAGTTTTGGAAGCATCTACCAGGGCCTGGTGCTGATGGATATCCTGTCCGAGAACAAAGGAGCCGCCGTTATCCGACCAGTAGCCATCCAGTTCTGCAGATACATCGATGTTCACAAGGTCGCCTTCCTGCAGGATTTTTTTCTCAGAAGGGATGCCGTGAGCAATTTCATTATTCACGCTGATACAAGTCCAGCCCGGAAAGCCATAAGTCAGCTTAGGCGCTGATTTAGCCCCTAATTTATTTAAGATCTCCCCACCAAATTCATCCACCTCTCTGGCTGTCATGCCTGGTTTAGCATAATGCCTCATTTCTTTCAGCGTGATAGCTACTGCTTCGCTCACCCTTTTCATGCCAGCGAGTTCTGCTTCTGTAGTTATTGACATATTTTTTTCTTTAAAAGTAGCGAAAAATAGCTTTTAGCAGTTAGCTTTTAGCTTTTAGATTACCRTTTGTTAGTCTTCTCTGTATTTACCAACATATGATAATCTAAAAGCTAAAAGCTAACTGCTAAAAGCTATTTACTAACATATGATAATCTAAAAGCTAATAGCTAAAAGCTTACAGCTTACCAGCTTACATCAGTATTCCCCATTCATCATCACGTTCCGGGTAATCTTTAAAGCGTTCGTCACCGCCTCTGTCTTTCCAGTCGGAATCAATCACCAGTTTGGAGCTGATACCTCCTCTGGGATTACAGATCAGCGTAATCCGCAAGCGATCTGCCTCATATACTTCCATCATATGATCATAGATGATATTAATGAGACGCTCGTAGGATACAATGATATCACGCAGGTGATATACATATAGCTTAAGCGATTTCAGTTCTATGATCCTGCCTTTTGGATAGAAGGTGATGTACAATTTGGCAAAATCCGGCTGTTCGTGCATACCCAGAAAAGTAAACTCCGGCACCTTTATCTTCATCTCATACTTTTCCTTTGAGGGGTTGGGTAGTCCTTTCAGGATTGTTTTATCAATTTGTTGGTAGAGCTTTTTAGTCATAATTGATTTGTGATTGATAGGTGGCGGCAAAAGTAATATCTCTCTGACTCAATTGCCGTTACAATCTACACAAGATAAGATTTATTGAATATATTTTGGAGGTACCTCATCTGTCAGCCAAACCCCGTTGACGGACAAATAAAACGGAATACCATCCCGATGCATTTGTCCGCTGAGGATCGTGAGTATTTTGGCTGCTCCTCTCCTGTTGCCTACACTTGTTGCGGTGTCCAGGTTTTCGGAGAGATGCACATGATGCCGGTTCATCTTTTGCAGACCACGGGTCCTGATTTCCTGCATAAATTTAGGAACGGTGCCGTGATATAAAAATTCCGGCGGTGTGGCCATCGGCAGGTCCAGTGTTACTTCCAGGGAATGTCCCTGGTTGGCTCTTATCCGTGTTTTATCTTCATTAAATGAAAATCGTTGCTTATCATTTTCTGCCACCACTGTTTCCAGTTCCGCAAAAGTAAAGCGTTGTCCATGTGCCTGACATTGTTTAATCAAGGTGGCTACATCTGCCCAGCCATGGGCGTCCAGCGTCAGCTGTATTTTTTCCGGGCTATGCCGGAGAATAAGACTCAGAAATTTACTGATCGATTTAATGTTCATGTTATTTAAGTTGATCCCTTACTACCATGAGTGCATAACCCAGGAGGTTATGTCCACGCCATTTTAGGGGATTTTCCACGTGTTCGTTACCGGCAGCCATGCCTATACCCCATATACGGTCCATAGGACTGGCTTCCACCAGTATGCGATCCTGTGTGTTTATTAAAAAAGTTTTCAATGCCGGATGTTGTAAAAATTTATGATAATTACCGGTTACTACCAGGTCAAATTTATGTGCATCCCAGGTAGCGGCATCAAAATTTTTCACTTGCCGGCCCAGCTTCTTGGCCTGATCGGGAGAACCGGCCTGCAGCACTTTTTCCAGGATATCCTGATCTCCGAAAAGTTGCGCTTTACCGGCCATCATCCAGTGTTCAGCAGTTTTGTAGGTGAGGTCGTTTACTTTAAAAGCAGCCGGCCACCACTGACTGAAACAGCTCTGAGTCACACTTCCATCGGCTGCTGCACGATGGCCCCAGAAAAACAGGAATTTTATTTTTTCTTTGGCTTCATACTTAGTGATCAGCCATTCGTTATTATATTTCACTGTATTGAAATTTATTGTTGAAGGCATGCCGGTTTTGTGCTTTCGCTGAAGCATCATACACGGCGAATACCACGTTAGCAAATGCGTTTTTAAAGACTTCATTCTCCTGAAGGTGATGCGCAAACCATTGGGCTACTTCTTCGGCGCTATTCCGGAAAACGCCGCAGCCCCAGGCGCCCAGGATCAGGGTCGTTTGTTTTTGTGCTACAGCTACAGAGAGCAACTTCTCTATTCTGCCAAGCATTACTGTTGCAATTTCGTTTAACCGTTCAGGTTCGTTATTCCTGATAGCGCCTGCATTCGCCGCTGGTGCGGTGATCACAGATACACAATAAGGCTGATCCAGCAAGGCATCCTGATCATCCCGGAAAACGGGCACCAACGGGGAATAGATCATATTATCTGTATACAAACAGGTATGATAAGCACGGTTGATATCATACATGGCCTGTTTGGATTTCAGACAGGCGTATAATCCGCTGGCTCTTGAGAGTGCTTCTTCCTGGGCTTGTGCGCCTCCCAGAAAACCGCCACCGGGATTTTTCGCCGAGGCAAAGTTCAGACAGCAAACATCAGTAATTCCTTCTTCCACAATCAGGCGGTGTGTGGCTGCAAACGTAGTCTCAGCGGTCACCGTGATGTTGGTATTATATGGCGTAGCGGCTTTCAGCTGCTGATCTCTCTGTGCAAATACAGTGGGAAAGTCTTCCGGGCGATAATGGATCGTGTTAGTGATCGCCTCCTGTAATGCAGCACTGATATCTACTGATTCATTGCTGCTGTTCTGATAGCAACCCGCCTCCATTATATTCAGGGTGTTGTATGCAATCTCTATTCGTTTATTTCTGTTCATGTCGATTCTGTTTACATCAGGGTATCGGGAATTTCCGGCGGGGTTAACCATTCCATCTTGCCTGATAGGGTTCAATACTTGTTTACGTCAATATGACGCAAAGTAAAGAAATAATTATTTATCTGCCATATTTTTTTTCCGGGAGATGTGGATGCAGAATATCGATTGGGTATTTGGCGGTACCACGGACGTAAGCTGCAACTTCTTTTCCCTGTACATGTCCGACCGGCTGGTAGGTGAACGTAATGGTGCTCACCCGGGTGTTTCCAATCAAAATACGGAACTGATGATGCGCAAGTATTTCAGTAAAGGTGCCAACTATGAGACATGGCAACAGGATCCATTCCTGGAACTGATCATGTTCCGGCAGTTACAGGAGGCCTTTGACTGGGAGTCGTTCAAAACAGGCTTCCGCCGATACCATGAGCTGGCCTGAGGATGTGTCGCTATATTATATTAAAGACCATTGGTAAACACTGATGGTCTTTTTCTTGTTAACAACAAGAGACTCAAAAATAAATTTGGTATTCAATTGTACACAATCTAATTTTGCACAATAAATATAAATACCTCATGGCTACAATTGAAAAATTATACACGGCACAGGCCACCGCAACAGGCGGTAGAAACGGACATGTTAAATCTTCAGACGGCGTATTAGACCTCGATGTAAGAATGCCAAAGGAATTAGGCGGCAGTGGCGGCGCTTACAGCAACCCGGAACAACTTTTCGCCGCAGGTTATGCTGCTTGTTTCGACAGCGCTCTTAACCTGGTGATCAGAACACAAAAAGTAACCACCGGTACCACTACTGTTATTGCCAACGTTAGTTTGGGTAAGAACGATAACGGTGGCTTTGGATTAGCGGTAAAATTACAGGTAGCAATACCAGGTGTAGACCCGGAGACAGGAAAAGAACTGATTGAAAAAGCACACCAGGTATGTCCTTATTCCAATGCTACCCGCGGCAATATAGAAGTTGAGTTAGCACTGATTTAAACCTTCATCACATGCAAGTATTGATTGTACTGACATCGCACAGCGAGCTTGGCAATACCGGTCACAAAACCGGGTTCTGGGTAGAAGAATTTGCCGCACCCTATTATGTGCTGGCAGATGCAGGCGCAGAAGTAACGCTGGCCTCCCCTAAAGGCGGACAGCCACCCATTGATCCGAAAAGTGAGCTGGCTGAATTTCAGACGGCAGCCACCAATCGTTTTAAACAGGATGAAGCCCTGCAGAAAAAGTTAGCACATACCGTGAAACTGAATGAAGTAAATGCGGAAGACTATGATGCGGTGTTTTACCCGGGTGGGCATGGCCCCCTGTGGGACTTAGCCGGTGATCCCAATTCCATAGCGCTCATTGAGGCATTTTATAAACAGCATAAACCGGTGGCATTTGTTTGTCATGCACCGGCAGCACTGGTGAAAGTAAAAGGGCCCGATGGTGAACCACTGGTAAAAGGTAAAGAAGTAACTGGCTTTAGTAATACAGAAGAAGAGGCGGTGCAACTCACCAACGTAGTACCGTTCCTGTTAGAAGATGAATTGAAGAAGCTGGGCGGCATTTACAGCAAGGGCAACGACTGGCATCCTTATGCTTTAAAGGACGGCTTGCTGATCACAGGCCAGAACCCTGCTTCCTCTTCAGAAGTTGCAAAAATATTAATCGAAACATTAGCTTAGTTTTGGGTTGTTAAATTATCGATATTGAAACAACTGAAATTATCAAATCAACTCTGCTTTTCGTTATACGCATTATCAAGGTTGGTAACATCACATTACCAGCCTTTTTTAAATGCGATAGACCTCACCTACCCGCAGTATCTCGTGATGCTGTCGCTATGGGAGCATGAGCTGCTGTCCGTAAAAACACTGGGCAAACTGTTGATGCTGGATTCCGGCACCTTAACCCCCTTGTTAAAAAGACTGGAAAGTAAAAAGTTAATTAAACGCGTGCGCAGCAAAGAAGATGAGCGCATTGTAAATATTCACTTAACAGAAACCGGCGCACAACTGAAAAGGCAGGCAGCAGATATTCCGGAGAAAATCAGTTGCAGCATGGGTTTTACTACGAAAGAATATGATACCCTGAAGCCGATGATTAATGAGATATTGAAGAGAAACGAAGAGGAATAAATTTCTTATTTAAAATTGCCCGGATGTCTATTTAGCTGCTACAAAATATCCCGGGTCTTCCATAATATTTACTTCTATTACTGCGGCTGCATCCTTTAGTAATTGCCGGCAGTCTGCACTCAAATGGCGCAGGTGCAGCTTTTTATCTACCTGTTTATACCGCTCTGTTAATTTATTCAACGCATCAATGCCACTCATATCTGCGATGCGACTGTCTTTAAAGTCAATAATCACTATCTCCGGATCATCGACTACATCAAATTTTTCTCTGAAAGCCGCCACTGATCCGAAAAACAACGGTCCATATATCTCATAATGTTTCACACCGTCTTTATCTGTATACTTACGTGCTCGGATACGTTTGGCACTTTCCCATGCAAATACCAGCGCAGAAATAATGACTCCAATCAGTACTGCCAGCGCCAGGTTATGCAACCATACGGTAACAACAGCGACCAATACTCCCACAAAAATATCGGCCTTCGGCATTTTGTTAATGATACGAAAACTGGCCCATTCAAAAGTAGAGATAGCCACCATCAACATCACTCCCACCAAAGCTGCCATAGGCAAACGTTCTATTACAGGCGCCCCAAAAAGCACCACCGACAGAATAGTCAGTGCTGCCACAATACCAGACAAGCGTAATTTTGCCCCGGCAGAAAGATTCACAAAAGTTTGTGCAATCATAGCACAGCCACCCATGCCGAAAAAAACACCATTAAGCATATTAGCACTGCCTTGTGCCACCGCCTCCCGGTTGCCATTTCCTTTGGTGCCGGTCATTTCATCAACCAGGTTTAATGTAAGCAGACTCTCTGTAAGCCCCACCCCTGCCATAATTAACGCATAAGGAAAAATTATCTGCAATGTGCTGAACGAAAAAGGCACCTGTGGCAGATGAAAAGGTGGAAGTCCACCACTTATGGCAGCAATATCTTTTACCGTGCGGGTAGAAATACCAAGCGCCATTACAATGGCAAAAACAACCATAATAGCTACCAGCGAGGCGGGGATTTTTTTTGTTATTTTCGGAAAGAAGATGACAATAGCAATGGTGACTGCGACCAATGAAATCATGGTCCATAGCGGATTTCCACTCAACCACACGAGTTCTCCGTTTACCAGCGTTTTAAACTGCCGGAACTGCGACATAAATATAATTACCGCCAATCCATTCACAAATCCATACATCACCGGCTGTGGCACCAGCCTGATAAATTTTCCCAGTTTAAATAATCCTACCAACACCTGAAATACACCAGCCAGCAATACTGCTGCAAATACATAATCCAGACCATGCGATTGCATCAGTGCAATTAATACCACCGCCGTAGCACCTGCACCACCAGATACCATTCCCGGACGACCACCGAAAACAGCCGTAATCAGTCCCATGATAAAGGCAGCATATAACCCTACCAAAGGCGGGAATCCTGCGAGAATAGCAAACGACAATGACTCCGGTATCATGGTCATGGCCACGGTTAATCCTGCCAGCACTTCTACTTTATAATCGGGGCGCTTCGAAAAATCAAACAGACCTAAATGAGGATTCATCAAAAAAATTTAGTGCGACAAAAGTAGCAATTCCGCGTTAGCTTTCAGTAACTCCTTTGTCGGTGATAAAGTAAAAAAGGCCATACGCGTGTTGCGTATGGCCTTTTCCTTGTTGTTTTTTGATTGTTTACTGTATCTTATAAGCATCATTCTGCTCCATGTTCTTATTCGCATTCATTTCTGACTGCGGAATAGGCAGGATCGTTCTTTTATCTGTTTTATCAATGGCAATACTTCTGCCGGAAAGATATTTGGTAAAGCTCAGTTTATTACGGGTAAGGTCAAACAAACGGTGACCTTCAAAAGCAAGCTCCTTGCGGCGTTCATTAAGTACTATGGTTTTCAGCGCATCACCGGTGGCGGTAGTAGCTGTCCAGTTGGCATCTGCACGACCAGCAACGACGTCAACATCTGCTGCGGCCAATCCCTCCATACCCTGGTTAGCACGGGCTTCGGCACGTGTCAGGTACACTTCTGCGAGGCGGATCACTCTTACCGGCTCTTCATAACTGGTATTATTCGTATACTTCGTGATCAGGTAAGCAGGGTTCTCACCGTTCTTGCGGGAACCTTTAGTAACGAAAGCACGTCTTGCATCTGTAGCAGTATACGTTTTATACAAATCTTCTGTTGCCAGTCCATCGCCATAACTACCGGACTGCCAGTAGAAATTCACCAGGGCATCACTGTCCAGGTTATCCAGGATGTTGTACTGGATTTCGAAGATAGATTCCGCGCTGTTCTGCTTCCTGGAATCATCGGCCATAGTTGCACGTGGCAGCAGGGAGTATCCTCCTTTTTTGATCACATCTGTTGCCAGTGAATCGGCAGCTACCCAATCGCCCTTGTACAACTGCACCCTGGATAAAAGCGCTTCCGCGCCATAATAGCTCATTCTGCCACGCATGGACGATTTGAAACCTACGGGGGATTTTGTCATCAGCGTCATTGACTTATTAAAATCTGCAATGATCTGTGCATATACTTCTTTAGCGGTATTTCTTTTAGGAGCAATGATCTGTGTGTTGTCGATACCGCTTTTTATCACCAGCGGCACCCCCAGATGGGAACCATCGGCAGTGTAATTATAAGGCATGGCATAAAAGCGCATCAGGTCAAAATAAGCCAGGGCACGCAGCGCGTAAGCCTCGCCAATAATAAACTGCGCCTCTGCTTTGTCCAGATCAGGATAATCGTTGGCCTCTGCTTTGCTGATGAGCAGATTGGCATTTACTACAACGCGGTACAGTTGTTTCCACAAATCACTGGCTACCCCATCGGTCACGGTAACTATGTATTGGTCGTAGCTCAGGTAACGTTTCTGGTTTACACTGCTCACAAACACGTTATCACTTAACAGGTCCGGCAGCACTACAGAATGGCGGCCATAATAGGTAACTGCCTGCATCAGGGAGTAGGTGCCGGTGATGGCGGCGCGTGTTCCGGGCAGATCTTTAATCGCCAGATCAGCATCTGTTTGCTGCTGTGGATCTATTTCCAGAAAACTTTTTTTGCAGGATGCCGATAACAGCAAACCCGCTATGGCATATATGTATATTGACTTTTTCATGTTAGTTGAATTTGAAGATTAAAACCTGATATCGATTCCCAGCACCACTGTTTTATAAATCGGCGCATTCTGATCCGCCTGACCATCTATACCTACTTCCGGATCGAAATTCATGCGTTTATCTTCTACATAAGTGAACAGGTTACTTGCTTTGGCATATACTCTTACACCGCCCATGTGCGCGGCTTTCATCATGTATGCAGGCAGGTCGTACGACAGGGATACATCGCGTAAACGGATGTAGTTACCACTGTAAAGGAAACGGGTAGAGCTATAACCACCAGATTGCGTGCCTTTATATACTACCTTAGGTACATCGGTGATATCACCTTCTTTCTGCCAGCGGTGCAGGTACGTATACCTTGGCAAACTGGAAGCACCATTCAAGGGAGATGCGCCGTCGCCATTCGCATTAGATCCCCAGTTGTCATATACTTTGTTACCGTAATTAAAGAATACCAGGCAGCTTAAAGAGATGCCTTTATAACTGAAGGTGTTGGTTAAGCCTCCAAAAAACTTAGGCAAAGCACTGCCTTGATCATATTGTACTGCATTACCATATACGTTAGTAGTCTTGGTTTTAGTGGCATCCGTATACCAGAGGGACTCTCCGGTTTTAGGATCTACACCAGCATATCCTTTCACATAGATCTGGTAAAAATCACCACCTACGTGACGATCATAGATATCAGAAAGGATAGGGCTATTCAATGCGGTTACTTCGTTCTTTAAAGTAGAGATATTAAAGCTGGTATTCCAGGTGAAGCCCTGGTTACGGGATACAATGTTCTGTGTATTTACCTGGAATTCCCATCCACTGTTTTTCATCTCACCCACATTTGCATACAGGCTGCTGAGACCATTGGTAGCGGAAATCGGCATATCCAGCAAAAGGTCAGTTGTTTTACGGGTGTAGTATTCTACGGTACCGGTTATACGATTTGCCAGCACGCCAAAGTCGAGCCCTACATTAAATGGTTTGTTTTTTTCCCAGGTCAGCATTCTGTTACCGTATCTTGAAAAATAGTAGCCGGGGCTTTGATTATAATCTGTGCTGCTATACAATGCACGGGAAACAAAATCACCGATGTCCTGGTTACCATTTACACCGTAGCTGGTGCGGATACGCAGTTCTGATACGGCACGTACGGATTTCATAAATGCTTCATCTGCTATGTTCCAGGAAGCACCTACTGACCAGAAATTACCAAATCTTTTTGCACTGCCGAAACGGGAAGATCCATCGCGGCGCATGGAAGCACTCAGGTAGTAGCGGGATTTAAAGTTATAACCGGCGTTGGCAAAAAATGAATTGAGGGAGTTGGCCGTTACGTTGGATCCTGCTGCAGTAGCAATAGCGGCATTATCCATGGTATAGGTGCCTGGCAGGAAATTCTGTGCTCCTGCATTGTTACCGCCTGCGCTTACTTTCTGTGCTTCATACCCCAGGTAAGCGTTTACACCATGTTCGCCAAAGTCTTTATTAAAGCGGAGAATACTGGTGTTTACCCAATTGAATGTTTTATAGGTAGAATAAGTGGCTTCGCCGCCATTGGTACGTGCGGTACCGATGCCGCCTTTATAAAATACCTGTACATCATTGTAATTGAAATCAATGCTGGACTGGTTTTCCAGGCTGAGTGATTTTGTGAAATCATATTTTGCGCTGGCGTTTCCTACAGCACCGTAGTCGGAGCGCATATTCCAGTTTTCTTTAACTACAGCCAGCGGATTATATTTATTCAGGTAGCTGAGGTCATAAGTACCATCTGTACCAAACACGCGCAGCCAGGGCATATAGCGTTTGTACATGCGTACCGGGTTACCATTGGATCCTGCATCAGATTGCTCACGACGCTGACGGTAACTCAGCTGCACGCCTAATTTGAAGGATAATTTATCGGTGGCCTTATTGCTGAGTTTAAAGTTACCGGTAGCGCGTTTAAATTCACTGCCTTCCAGTGCAGCCTTGCTGGTATAATAACTGCCGGAACCATAGAAGGTGGTTTTATCTGTTCCACCGCTGGCAGAGAGATCGTATTGCTGGAACTGGCCGTTGCGGGTCAACACATCAAACCAGTCTGTATTTACGGTAGTATCAATACCGGCTGTTTTAAGTTCAGACTGAAAATAGTCTTCGTCTTTGCCAGCATTCTTCACTCCTTCTCTCAACAGCTCTATCATCTCTGTGGTATTCAGGGGATAGAGATCTTTATTTAAGGTTACTTTATTGAATCCAAACTGGGAAGAAGCGTTGAATTTTGTTTTACCACTTTTCCCTTTTTTGGTGGTGATAAGTACTACACCATTTGCTGCGCGGGAGCCATAGATAGAGGCGGCGGCCGCATCTTTCAGCACTGTAAAGCTTTCGATATCGGCGCTATTCAGGCTGCTAACGCTCGTAGCGACCAATGGAATACCATCTACCACATACAGCGGAGAGCTACCTGCATTCACGGAGCCTACTCCCCTTACACGGATATCTGGCGCAGCACCTGGCTGACCGGTACCACTGGTTGCCATCACGCCCGCTACATTTCCCTGCAGGTTTTCCTGCACAGAAGCCCTCGGAGAGCCCTGAAAGGCGTCTGCCTTGAGCGTGGCGGCAGAACCGGTGAAGCTGGAACGCTTCTGGGTACCATAGGCCACCACTACTACTTCGTTGAGTGGGTTCAGGCCATCAGGCAGCGAAAGGGTCACTACCGCTTCCTTACCGCTGAGTGTAACTGTTTTAGTAGCTTTTTCAAAACCAATCGAAGATGCTGTAACGGTGTAACTACCTTCTTTCAGACCTTTGATCACAAATACACCTTCTGTGTTGGTAGTAGCGCCATGAGAAGTACCGGACAAATGTACCGTAGCTCCAACAACAGGCTCACCTTTAGCATCCGTTATCTTGCCACGGATAACGCCTTCTTCCTTTACCGCTGATTCGGTTCCGGTAGCAGGTGTTTCGCTTAACGCGTTATAAATAATAAAGTGGTCATTCACTACCCGGTAATGCAGCGGCGTTCCGGACAGCAGCAGATCCAACTGTTCTGCGATGGTACGGGTACCTTTAAGTATGCTGATGTTGTTGAACGCAGCCACCTGCTCCTGGGTGTAGATAAAACGTACTTCTGCCAGGCGTTCTATACGTGACAGGGCCGTTTTGAGCGACTCATGCTCCACACTCAGTGTAACCGTCGTCTTAGCCATGGTTTGCCCCTTCCCCGGAGCTGCCATCAGCAGTTGTGTGCTGGTAAAAGTAATGACCGCAGCAATTACATTTAATCTCATAAATAGCTTCAGTGTTCGTTGGTTGATAACCACTTTCCTGTGCAGGCACGGGGCATAACCCTGTGCTTTTGCACCAGGCAAAAGAGTAAATTTTTGCATAAATTGCAATTGGTTTTAARTGTTCTACATAAGTATTTAAGACCTCTTAAGCAATCCTGGTAGCAGCCGGGGTTGCTTTTTTAATGTATAGGTGATTATGGTGGCATACCTGTTCTTTTAATATTATTGACAATTTCCGCCGCTGATGGTGACGATACTATCCCTGATACTATAGGTTGATTGATTGAATGCACAGAGTACGGCAAGAATATCTTCCAGTGATGACTGGTTTTTAAAAGAGGTCGTGAACCGGCAATGCTGCAAATGGGACTGGTGGAAGACAATGCTGATACCATATTGCTCCATCAGGACTTTGGCGGCTTCTTCGTAGGTAACATTGTTAAATACAAGATCTTCTTTCACCCAGTTAACTACCGGTACTACATTTACCATATCATTTTTCTCATATCCCACAGCCGCCTGGTCAACAGMGATCTGCTGATTGGATCCTATTACACCCAACGGTTTGCCGTCTGCTTCTACCTTTACCTTTCCTTTTTCCACCGTCACGGTTACTGATTTATCACCGGGCAATGCTTTTACATTAAACACCGTACCCAGCACGGTGGTGGCTACTTTGCCGGTATGCACAATAAAAGGCTGCCGGCTATTGGCGGTCACATCGAAATATGCTTCCCCAATGAGGTATACTTCACGGGTATCGCCAGGAAATACCGACGGATACTTTAGTTCACTGTGGGCATTCAACAGTACAGAGCTTCCGTCCGACAGTTTGATAAAGTGCTTTTTTACTTTTTCTGTTTGTCTGGCAACCGTTTTTTCCTCTACTATCTTATCCGGCAGTAAAAAATAGCACGCAGCGCCCACACACAGCACCAATACGGCAGCTGCAGCGGCCAGCCGTCGGAATGTAAATGCACGTTTCCGGATGACCGGCGTTTCTTTTATCTTATCTAAAACCTGCTCATACAGCGCATCGTAGGTCGGCTGCATGTTATTGCTGCCGGGCAACTGATCCTCATCAGCATCGAAGCCCTGATAGAACTTCTCTACGAGGTAACGCTCCTCTTCCGTACACTGGCCGTCCTGGTACTTTTTCAGGAGGTCGGCCAATTTTTTTGCGTTCATAAGGTGGATGTCTTTCTATGTAAACACATCAGAATGACTTTACCGCCATCCCAACTCAAAATATTTTTCAGGCCGTGAATACCGGCAATAATTCGATTTCTCATTTTTTTTAAATACTTTTCATGCGTGAACCTGTAACATCGACGTGAATAATGACTGATTTCAATGTGATATATGCTGACTTACCTGATGAGCGCCTGCTGGCAGCGATGAAGAAGGATGATGAAGCTGCTTTCAAAACGCTGTACCAACGTTACATAGATGTGATGTATCGCACTGCTCACAAAAGGCTACTGTCAAGGGCTGCGGCAGATGATGCGGTACAGGAGGTGTTTGTCAGTTTCTATGAACGCCGGCAGCTGTTAGATGCCAATGCGTCTGTAAAGGCCTACCTGCTCACCAGTCTCAAAAACCGTATCCTCAACGAATTCCGCAACCGGCTGATACATGAAGCGCATCATGCTAACATTGCCGCTACACAGATCACTCATCATACCATACAGCCTACGATCGATGGCAAAGCACTTGAATTACGCTTCCGTCAAACGTTGGGACAGATGCCGGAAAAATGCCGGGAAGTATTTGAACTGAGTCGTTTTGAATTGTTGACCAATAAAGGGATTGCAGAACGATTAGGCATCTCCGTTAATACTGTAGAAAAACATATGGGTAAGGCACTGGCCATCCTTAGAAAGGAGTTCAACGGGCAGGAGCTGGTATTATTAATATTATCTGTGGGCTATAATTTCTTAGCCTGAATTATTATCTTTCTTTCGGTTAAACCATTTTCCTGTTGAACAGGGAACCTATTTTCCGTTTTAATTAATTCCACGATATGGACCACTTTAACATTAACCGTCGCCGCTTTCTGAAAGGGGCCACGGCCACCCTCGCTCTTTCTGCAATAGGCGCCAGCGCACTCGATTTCATCAATCCCGACAAACCATTCCGGGTAGCCCTGATAGGCACCGGCTGGTACGGCAAAAGCGATTTATTCCGCCTGATACAGGTAGCACCGGTAAAAGTAGTAGCCCTATGCGATGCGGATAAAAACATGCTGCAGGAGGCTGGTGAAATGGTACGTAAAAGGCAGGCTTCCGGCGCAATGCCCCGGCTGTATACAGATTATCGCAAGCTGTTGTCCGAAAATGAGCTGGATATTGTGTTAATAGGTACACCGGATCACTGGCATGCTTTACAAACCATCGCGGCCCTTCAGGCTGGCGCACATGTGTATGTTCAAAAGCCCATCAGTGTAGATGTGATAGAGGGAGAAGCCATGGTAGCGGCTGCACGCAAATACAACCGGGTAGTACAGGTAGGTACACAACGTAAAAGCACTCCTCACCTGATCGAAGCAAAAAAGAATATTGTAGATGCCGGCTTGCTGGGTAAGGTATCACACGTAGAAATGTGTTGTTACTATCATATGCGTAACAACGGCAACCCACCATTGCAGGCAGTACCAGATTATTTTGACTACGATATGTGGACGGGTCCCGCTCCCCTGCGGCCTTACGATGGGTTACCGCATGTTCGCTGGTGGCGCACCTTTATGGAATATGGCAATGGTATTATGGGCGATATGTGCGTGCATATGTTCGACACTGTACGCTGGATGCTGCAACTGGGCTGGCCCACACGTATCAGTTCTACCGGCGGCATTTATGTACAAAAGGAAGGCAAATCAAATATAACAGATACGCAGTCCGCCATTTTCGAGTACGAGGGACTGAACTGTGTATGGCAGCACCGTAGCTGGGGCACGCCGGCAGATCCTAAATATCCGTGGTCCTTTAAGTTGTACGGAGAAAAAGGTACCCTCGCTGCCAGCACCATGTCTTACGACTTTATACCAGAAGGTAATGGTACACCTATACATAAAGATGTAGTATATGAAAAAGAGAAATATCCTGAAGACGTTACTGAACCAGCTATAGAGCTGAATGCCGCTCCTGCCACGCGACTGCATATGCTCAATTTCCTGGGTGCCATCAAGAATGGAAGCCGGCCGGTGGCGGACATTGAAGAGGGACATATATCCACTGCCAGCTGCATTCTCGCTAATATCTCCCTGCAAACCGGCCAACCAGTGGTTTATGACCCACATAAAAGGATTATTACCAATAATCCTGCTGCCACGGCACTTTTACAGCGACCTTACCGGGGCCCTTGGGAGCATCCACAGGTATAAGTATTAGCTGATCCAGGCCATGGGCGGACTTCAGCAGCAAATACAGCAGCAACAAGAGCCATGAGTAAGACTATAAGAGGCAAGAAAGAGGCATACCTGGGATAACGGTATTGAATATGCCAAACTGGACGGCAAATTTGAAAAGGGAAATCATTTTCTGCTGAAGCCTAAGAAAGGCCCAAAAATCAAAATCGAATTATACGAAACCGTTCCAAACAGAAAGTTTGTGGACCTCACCCACTTCCCTTTAGCCAAAATGTACGGTGAGCATACTTTTGAGGATACCCCTGAAGGATTGAAATTGACCGTAACTATGAGAGTATCCGGTGTACTGGGCTTTTTGTGGAAGAAAATAGTAGCGCAGGATATCGTAAATCATTTACCGGAAGAAATGCAGAACCAGGTGCGGGTAGCCAGCAAACTATAATTATTTTTGCAAAAAAGGCAAGATGAAAAAAGACGATAATGCTTTTAGCGTAGAGTCGGCGGAGGAAAGTCCGGGCTTCCTGTTGTGGCAGGTCACCAGTTTATGGCAAAGAGAGATCAGGAAAGCCCTGGAAAAGTATGATCTTACGCATTCTCAGTTTGTGCTGCTGGCCAGTACCATGTGGTTGATGCAGCAAAACGAACCGGTGACCCAGATCCTGCTCTCGGCTCATTCCAAAATAGATCCGATGACTACTTCCACCGTACTTCGTACCCTGCAAACGAAAGGATTACTGCAAAGAAAGGAGCATCCTACAGATACCCGGGCGAAAACAGTGGCTTTAACAGAAGCCGGCGAAAAGATGGCCAGACAGGCCATCAAAGTGGTAGAGAAATTTGACAGGGATTTCTTTGAACCGCTGGGATCCAAAGTGGGTGAACTTAACAGGAACCTGCGGTTATTGTTATCGCAATGAGGTGTCAAGCTGCAAAAGCGCTATATTTGTTCTCTTGCACCTTACCAAACTTACCTCATCATGAAACATGTTGATTTCCCGGACAGTGGCTATCATAATACCTGGTACTTTTATGAAGATGCCCCGGAAGGATATCCAACAATACAAGCCCTCCAAAAAGGTGCGCCAATACCCGATACTGTATTTGAAGACCTTGAACGGGTATTGGCGATTACGATCCGTCACGAACTACTAACGCCCACGTATATACGCCTGGACGACATTATAGAAATACCTTTCAGCTCCCTGCCGGAATTCATGATCCAACTAAAAAAAATACTGGCTGATAAAAGAGCACTGAGCATTTTCAGCATCGGCGGCTATGGCAAAGTAATGCTACCTAATGGAGAAGCCGGTATACAAGCCGATTTGATCACCATAGAAGACGTACTTTTTTTTGACAGAGATCTCAACGTGTCTACCGCCAAAAGCGTATGGGTGCCTATCTCTATTGATCATACCCATCAGTTTCAATGGCAATTGCCCCTGGCCCAACTCAATGCCGTAAGGTTACAGAACGCGCTAAAAGAAATCAAACAAACGCTGAAGATCAGTGATGCCAATCCGGATGAAACAGATCCCGATAATCCTTTTGTGATCAAAGATTATAAATTATATCTCCATCCGGATATTATCCGGCATAAGAAAGATTTTGATATACCGGATGTGGACCTGAGCGAGTTTATACACGCCTGATTAAGTTTTCCCAGTTCAAATATCCGTTTGAAGCAAGTATAAAAAAGCAGCTCCGGCAACCCGGAGCTGCTATAGACCACGTCAAGAAAAATTTACTCCCTTATAATCTTCACCTGCAGAGGTGCTTTGATCTCTGATTTTATTTTCCCATTAGCCAGACGTGTATGCTTCACCGTTACAATGCCATATGGTGTAGGAAACGTGCCTTCTGCATATTGAAGATCACCCAGATGTGGTGCTACCTTAATCACTTTACAACCGGGTGCAATTACAGAAATGCCCAGTACATGTTCGGTTAGCCAGGGAGTAGGCCCGGAGGCCCATCCATGGCATAAGCTATGGCGAAACCCTTTATAGCAGTAAGCACCATAATCCCCATGAATATCTTTTTGTCCGGGTTGCACTAAGGCATCAATGCGGGAGGCATTCGGAAGCCAATCCATATTAAAATCTTCCCAGAAAGTAGTAGCACCCAGTTTTAGCATCGCTCCCCAATAGGCGCGAATATCGTTTAGCCCTCCCTGGTAGTCTCCTGCTTTGGCTTTTGCCTGCAGCATATAGTAACCGTAAAAAGTAGAATAATCCTTTACACCACCAACGGATAAAATATCCTGGTTGATTTTTTCTGCAGGCACCAGACCTGATAAAGCCAGCAAGGCAGCGGCCTGTTTGGAACCATTGGCATCCGGCACATTCTTTTTCAGGCGGGCAATAGCGGCTTCACATTTTTTCACCGTGGCGGCATCGTTTAATACCTTACTCAGCGCCGCCCCGGCGTCGAGCGTCATGATCATCATAGCCTGCAACCCGGCATGTATGCCAGGTTTATTTTCGCTGGAAGGCCAGTCCAGGAAACGGGTGCCGTCCTGCAAGTCCTCGCTGTTATTACTATCAATTTTTTCAGATAAATGATCCAGCAAGCCTTTCAGATAGGCCGCCTGTTGTTGCAGATAAACCAGGTTGCCGGTGTGCTGGTACCAATCCCGCTGAATAAGCACCCACCACATAGAATACGACACCATGCCGTTCATGTATTGGGGCAGCGGGGTAATATCCCGCGATAAGTCCAGACTCTTAGTCACCACTTCATTATATCCAAATACAGCGCTGATGGTAGACGTTTCGGGGTGCATATCGCCAATCCATACGAGGCGGTCGCGCTTAATACCATCCCATAAATAGTCCTGCATATTGAGGTGAACGGTATAGGCGCCTGTCAGCCAGATCTGATTAAGCAAGGCATCACTGCATTTGAAGGAGCCGAGATAAGGGAGATCTCTGTAAACGAAAATAGCCCTTACTTCTTTGAGTTGGAGTGCTGCATTATCATCCATCAGGTCGATGCGAACGAAACGGAAACCCGTATTGCCCACCTCCAGTTTGCCCAGCCAGGGAACTTCCACAATCATATCGCGTATGGCGTGGTCGTTGGTGGCATTTTTGCCGGGTTCAATATCGCTCATGGCTTCACTCACGGATTCTCCAAAGCGCACCCGCAGTTTCACAGGCTTACCACTTTTATACATGCCGGTGACCAGTTGCAGGCCTCCGTGCAGCTCCTTACCAAAGTCGAACAGGATACCGGGATGTTCAGTGGCACTGCTTTTCAGTACACACATATTTTGATTCGCCAGGTCGGCTTGTCCGTTGCCGGGTAGCAGGAAACATGCAGCATTGGTAATGCTGCTACCGGTATTGGCTGTTTGCCATATAATTTTTTCGGGAGATAAATACCGCCGCACAGTAGGCGTTGTTTGAACCGTGGCCATACGTGTGCTGTCAAACACCGGTGGCAACTGAGCCTGGGCGGATATCTCCTCCAACAGGAAAATATTTGCAAGCAGGAACCAGGTGTATATTTTCATGTGATATCATTCATGTTGGTGAAATTAATAGGTTACCGCTATCAGTTTTACAGGCCCTGATAATCCTGCCGGTGGGTACACAGACTCCAGCGTATAGGGATTTACGTTACTCCACGTTTTGCGTGACGCAGCAGGTAGCCTGCTATCTCCTATCAGGCGATTTACCCAGGTATTGACAACCGCTATTTCCAGTTTATTAGTTCCTTTTTTAAGCACATTTTTTAAGTTGACACGATAAGGTGGGGTCCATACTGTACCGAGTTCCACCCCATTCAACTTCACAGTGGCCATCACACTCACGTTGCCAAGATCCAGGTATATCGTGGCTCCTGCCGGTAATTCATCTGCCTTAAAAGTAGTTTCATATACTGCTGTACCGGAATAGTTACGGATCTGTTCATTCGAACTCTTGCTCCAGTCGATCAGTCGATCGAAGACCATCGGTTGAGCGGGGCCTCGTTGGGCAGTATCAAAGCGTACCTGCCACGGTGCGTTTAACTGCTGTAATAACGTAGGTGCGGGGAAGTTAGTCTTACCGCTGTTGAACGCGGTAGCTTTTTTACGAAACATCACAAAACCACTTTGGTAAGGAGCTAACGCTAACGGCACTACGGTATTTTTATCTTTCTCTGTAAATGCCGGCAGGTCACGGATGTCACCGGTAACAGCATCCCACCATTCCGGCTGTTTACCCGTTACGCGGAAAGCGGGTGAAAAGCTAATATCGTTGGCAGACTGATTGGTAATGAAATATAATTCTCCTTCCGGCGTGGAGCGATGAGCATAAAGTACTTGTGCTGGTAAGTCCACCACATCTGCCTGTAATTGCAGGATGTGTAATGCCTCTTCCATGCCCATACCGCTAAGTACCTGCCCATTGCCGTATTTGCGCTGCTGTAGCTGATCGTTGCCCCATAAAATAGCTGCCAGTTGACGCACCTGCGCATCTGCTTCCGGATAATGCTGTAAGCTGGGCGAGCGTTGCGGCGCAGGGCCAAGAATAGTGGCGCCCTGCTTTACCAGTTGCGCGATTTTTTGCAGCAGCTCTGGCCGCATCGTTTCCAGTTGTGGCAGTACCAATAGGCGATAGCTCATGCCATCCGGCAATACCAGCTTGCCTTCTTTTACCTGCACCCGGTTCATGATTACCTCTGCATTGATATAATCATAAGAATAGCCTTTGGGCAATTCTGGATTTCTGATGCCGGTCATTTTAGGAGCATCTTCTCCGATGAAATACGCCACATCATTAACGGCCTTTCCTTGTTGCAGGAGGTAGTTACATCTCCTGATATAATCTACAAAGGCTTTGCCCTGGTAAAACCAGGTATTCTTGCGGTTAAACTCTGTTCCGAAACCGGCATTCACACCGGGGTTCAGGTCTTCGTATGGTTGCGTGATGAATACGTGTAACAACGTATGATTAATACCTTCAGTGAAAGACCAGTCGCCACGGCGTTTCAGCAGCGCCGGATAGCGCACAAATGCCTGGCCTCCGGCAGTGAAAGATTCCGCTGCCACCTTTGTTTTACCATAGATGTGCGCGGCGGAAGAAGCGGCGCGGCATTCAATATCTCCCAAAGTACCCTCATTCCAGAATTCACCGCCAATTTCGTCCGACTGCCCACCATACTTCAGGAATTCAGAAGGGAAACCCCAGTGACCGTAGTTTTCCAGCCACAACTTCAATCCGTCTTTATGACTTGCCTTACGTAAACCGGCCACATATTTATAAGCTACGCGATCTGCAACCAGGCGGCGCAGGTCCCATAGGAAACGGTCCGACTGATCTGCCGAACCCACTACCCTGCCGGATAACACAGGCAGCCAGGGCAAAGGATCATAGCCATATTGTTGCGCAAAGTCTGTGGCCATATCATCTGTCCAGTTCTGTGAACCTGTTTCATAGCTATCTGCCACTACCCATTTCAGGGCGGTACGTTCCGCTGCTGGTATGCTGTTGCGGATTTTTCCCACAAAAGAATCATAGTGGTATTGTGACCAGGTATCGCTGATCTTATCTATTTCTAATCCTATACCTTCCCTGGAAGCCGGGCCATTGGTAACGCCGGTGGGCAACATGCCATAGCGCACCACGATCCAGTTGCCCGCAGGCACATTCCAGTTAAGCGTGCCGTCGGGCAATAAGTTTTTAGTGAGATGAATGACTTTAGCAGGATCAATGATTCCCCCCTCCCCGTCTACCGCCGGCTGTTGCGGCCACTGGTATTCATTCCATAAAGGCAAAGGTGTCTGGAACATTTTAGCCAGCTGTTTTTCTTCGAAACGTTCTATACGCGGGGCGGCCAGCAAATTTATTTCTGCCAGCGCCGGATGCCCGTTACTGATCAGCAGCCTGAATTGCTTGCCGGTGACAGCTTTAAAAGAAACGGCCACCGGAGCGTAAGGCTTAAAACCTACGTTGGGTGCAGGGTTGCTACGATCCAGTTCAAATACTTTTACGCTATGCCAGGTGTCACCTTCTTTTACCTGTAACTCAAACTGCGCTTTGAAAGGCCGGGCGGCAGGGTAAATGATCAGGCTTCTCGCCGTGAAATCCGCTTCCACGGCCATGTCTATGGTGACAGGGGCTGGTCGGCTCACCGGTGCTGATACCACTACTTCCTCGGTGGTATTACCATCTACCAGGTTTTCGATGTGCACAAAGCCGGCGTTGGAGCTGAGTATCGGCGCATGTTTGCTAATATCATCTCCATCTCCTGCGGGTACTGGGAAAGCCATCACTGCTACGGTTTGAAAGTCTGCGATGTTGGGCGCTGGTTGCGAAAGTTGACGGGGGCCCTGTACGTTTATTTCATCGCCGGCGGTAAGGTAACGCATCGACTGTGATGGTTTGATCCAGGGGCCGCCACTCTGGCTCCAGCCGGGACTGTTGAATAAGCCAATGTCTATTCCGCTTTTGGAGGCTGTGCTGATGGCTGTGCGGGTCACTTTCCACCATTCCTCCGAAAACAATTTTACTTTTCCATAAGGCACTTCTTCTTTCGGATAACCGATATTCCCGATAAAAGCACGGCCTATCCCCACTTTCGCCATGGCTTCAATATCTTTTTTCACACCTTCCTGCGAAATATTATCACTCATCCAATACCAGTACACGCTTGGCTTAATGCTATCCGGCGGAGTAACAAATCCTTGCTGCAAAGCAGCTTTCTGCGCACTGGCAGCGGATGCAACTGAAAGTAGTAAGAGTAGCGCAGCAGGATATCCAGGTATTTTTCGTAACATAAAATGATTCATGTATTGTCCGTGAAATTCCGTTTAGTGTTGTCCGTTATACATAACAGTACCCTCCCTGTCTATGACAGGCGATAGCTAAACAAACTCAAAATAGAAAACTGTATCAGTATAACTGTCCTGTACCTCCCTGTAGCAAGGGATTATCGGTATTCAGCATGCCGCTGCGGCCCAGCCATTTCATCACGGTCTGCATCCATACTTCTACCGGCAGTTTGAGCACAAACCCATGATCCCCTTCAGGGTAAATATGCATTTCGGCTGGGACATGCTGGTGGCGCAATGCCTGGTAAAACAACAAGGTGTTGTCTACGTCTACTGTCTTATCGTCGCCGGTATGAAACAGCAAGGTGGGTGGCGTTTGCGGCGTTACCTGCCGGTCGTTGGAGTAATATTTAACGGTTAACTCGTCCGGAAAATCGCCTAATAAACGCTTGCGGGAGCCGGCATGAGTGAGGTTCCTTTCCATGCTGATCACCGGGTATACCAGGATCATAAAATCCGGGCGAAGATTGAGCCCTACATTAGCGGCCAGTACGGGGCGGTCAAAATGTGTTCCTGCTGTGGACGCCAGGTGGCCACCGGCAGAAAAACCCATAATGCCTACCCGGTTATTGTCGATATTCCATTCCTTGGCATGTAATCGTATCATTTTCAGGGCTTCCTGCGCATCCTGCAAAGGACCACTGCTTTTGTCCGTCATGATCTTATCAGACGGCAAACGGTATTTTAGTACAAAAGCCGCAATGCCTTGTTTCACGAAAAATTCCGCAATATTCAATCCTTCTTTTTGCAGCACTACCCAGGCATAGCCGCCACCCGGACAAATCAGCACGGCCGTGCCGGTAGCTTTTTCTCTGGGGGGCAGGTAAGCAGTTAGCGTAGCTATACTGGTGAGTGCACGGTTATTCTCTTTATCTGTTATTTCTTCATCAGGGGAAGCAATACCACCCGGCGGAAGTCCGGTATACAAAGGCATTACATTTTGTGCAAGGGCTGGTATGGCAACAAAGCTGAGGAGGAAAATAAAGAGAGCATGCATAGTATTATTTCTTGATAGTAATAATAAGCAAATCTTTATAATGTTGCATCATGTGTCACCGAATAATACTTCAATTCTATCAGATCGTTGGGCAATGGCTTGCTATTCCATGATGAATGGATAGCGAGTGCAGCTCCCATCGCAGTAGCCTGCGCCATAGACGCAGCAAAGATCTCTATCTCCGGAAAAAGTACTGCCAGCAAATTCATGTAAATGGCATTTTTACTGAACCCACCGTCAACGAATATACGTTTTACGGAAGAGCCGTTTAATACTCTTTTGGTGGCTATATATTGCTGTTGGGCGATGTCTAACATCAACTGATGATAGGCTTCCGTGTCAGATGAAAATGTATGCAGGTCCCTTTGTCCAAATACAGAAGCCTGTAGTAGTTTGGGATCAGGTGGTAGCAGCGCATGGTCCTGTTTGTTCCGTTCTTTCAGCAGGCGGATGATGCGGCTATCAAAATCAATATTGCGGTAATGACCGGTATGCTGATTGAAATGTGTAGCAATACGCTTCACCTGCTGCTCATGCTCATAGCCGGCAAACAGGCGGGAAGCCTTTACGGGCTTGCCCTGGAAGGTCATATAGCATAAACAGTCGGCAGCCAGTTCTTCATCGGTAAGCGGTGTATCATTAAACGGGTTGAAGCTGATGCACCAGGTGCCGGTAGAGATTAAAATAAAAGGTTCGTGAAAGTTAACCAGGTAAGGAATCAACGCAGCGGAGCTGTCGTGCAAACCGGTACCTATCGCGTAATTATTACCGGGAAATGCAGCGGGCATTACTTCGTTGGAAGGTAATAAGGGCGCCAGCTTTTCCAGCACCCCTTCCTTTATTACCCACATATGATAGTTATGCTGTTGAAAATCCCACAAATTAGTGTGGCAACCGACGCTGGTAATATCTGAGCAGGCTACGCCGGAGAGCAGGTAGCTCATATACTGTGGCAAATGCAGCGCATACTTTACCTGCCGGTAAATGTCTGGCTGCGTATACTTCAGCCGGTATAACTGCATACCGGAATTGAGGCTGCCCAGTACGGGAGAAGCAGTTTGTACGGAGAAAGCTTTTTCTCCACCATAGGTATTATAAAACTGTTCCCGCAGTGCCGCAGGATATTCTTTCAGGTAGTTGTACAAAGGAGTTAATGGGCGCCCTTCTTCATCTATATACACCAAACTGGCGCCATAGGTAGAAAAATTAATGGCTTTGATCACCACCTCCTTTCTGCGGAATACTTCTCTCAAAGAATCAAACACAGAGAGGCGAAGGCTTTCCAGGTTTTCACAGGGCGCTCCATCTTCATCCACGGTTTCCGTAAAACGTGCTGTCCGTTCAAAGATGATACGATACTGTTCATCAAAAAGAAACAGTTTCTTATTGGTTTTACCAACATCAAAGATGGCTATAACGGGAATTTCGCTCATAAATATTTTTAAAATTACAGTCCGGTCGCCATTGTTCTCAATCCTCTTTTGCGGATCAGCTGATCTCTTACTTTCTCTGAACGATACAAGGCTAATGGATTCAAGGCGCCCCCTGTCTGCATTCTGGCGGTAGCCACCAGTGCACGGACATCGATACGGAATGCCTGTTGCAATATTTCCTGTGCAGTTACCACATCATTATTTTGTTGTGCTGCATATAATTTTTTACGGTCTACCAGCAGTGCCTGCGCATAGCTGATCATAATAGCTTCTACGGACTGCAGCAGGTCTTCCAGCGGATCTTTCACATTGTGAGAAGCATCTATCATCCACGCCAGATCTGTAGGGTGGTTCATCCCTCTTGCATCCATTCCTTCCACCAGCTCATTAAAGATAARAAACAGCTGATAAGGTTTGATACTGCCTACGGTAAGATCATCATCGCCAAATTTGGAATCATTGAAATGGAAGCCGCCCAGTTTACCTTCCATCAGCAACAGCGAAACGATCTGTTCGATGTTGGCATTAGGCAGATGATGTCCCAGATCTACCAGGGAATAGGCTTTAGGCCCCAGTTTATTGGCATACAGGAGCGACTGTCCCCAGTCACCCACTGTAGTAGAATAGAAGTTAGGTTCTGCTGCTTTGTATTCTACAAACACTTTCCAGTTGTCTGGTAAGGCGGCATAAATTTCCTCCAGTCCTTCCAGGGTGTTCTCGAAAGCATGGCGGAAATTCAGCTGCCCGGGAAAACAGGAGCCATCAGACAGCCAGATGGACAGGGCATCAGAGCCCAATGCCACGCCGTGCTGAATCACTTCGATGTTATGTTCTATTGCTTGTTTGCGGACATCTTTATTGACATGCTGCAGCGAACCAAATTTATAGCTATGCTGCTGCCCCGGCTGATCCTGGAAGGTATTGGAGTTCATAGCATCGAAGCGGAGACCATGCTGCGCAGCCACCGCTTTTATGTGTGCCGGGTTATCTGGTACGTCCCAGGGAATATGAAGGGAGATAGAGCCGCTGGATTGGTTCAGCTGATGTAATAATCCAACATCACTTATCTTTTCTTCCAGGTTGCGGGGTTCGCCACCACCAGGGAAACGGCCAAAGCGGGTGCCGCCCGTGCCGAGGGCCCAACTGGGGATGCCTACCTGGAAAGCAGCTAGCTGCTGCAGGATCTCCGGCACATTTTTAATTTCTCCGGAGAGGTAATCAAATGCACGTTGATGAACTGCCCCCAATAAATGATTATGTTCGTCTATTTTGTATTTTTCTATTTGCATAGTTCTCTATTTTTAACAGCAGATAAAATACTGTTTTTATCTCACAAAAGCCATGGCTACACCTCCATCCACGTTCAGCACATTGCCGGTGGCTTTATTCAGCAGGCCACTTACAAAAGCATAACAGGCGTTGGCAATATCTTCGGGTACAATAATTTCATTGAGCAGGGTACGTTTGGCGTAGAATGCCGGCAGTTCTTCCACCTTTACACCATATGCTTTGGCGCGGCCTTCTGCCCAGGCGCCTGCCCATATTTTGCTGTCGGAAATTACTGCATCGGGGTTTACAACGTTTACGCGTATACGATCTTTTCCCAGCTCAGCAGCATTGAGTCTGCTCAGATGTAACTGTGCCGCTTTGGCAGAACCATACGCCGCATTATTGGGGCCGGATACCAGCGCATTTTTACTGACAATATTCAGCACATYACCACCGGTAGCCTGTTTGCGCATGATCTCTACACCCGCTTGTGTTACCAGGAATTGTCCTTTTACCAGTACATCATATAACAGGTCCCAGTCTTTTTCTGTATGATCTTCCAATGGTTTGGAAATGGAGAGTCCTGCGCAATTGACGATAATGTCTACGCCACCAAACGCCAGTACGGCAGTATTATAAGTCTGATGGATAGACGCTGCATCTGTTACATCCAGCAGGTCTGCTGCGAATACATCGTTCCCGTATAATTTATTAAACTCGGCAGTAGCACTGGCCAGTCGTTGTGCATCGTTATCATTGATGACCACTACCGCCCCTTCTTCCGCAAACTTTTTAGCGATGGCTTTACCGATACCGCCGGCGCTGCCGGTAACCAGGGCAATTCTACCAGTCAGTGCTTTAGGTTTAGGCATGCGTTGCAGCTTCGCTTCTTCCAGCAGCCAGTATTCAATATTGAAAGCTTCCTGTCTTGGCAGAGAAGTATATTCGGAAATAGCCTCCGCTCCTTTCATCACGTTGATCGCGTTAATATAAAATTCTGCGGCTACCCTGGCGGTTTGTTTATCTTTTGCGAAGGTGAACATACCTACGCCGGGGTACAGGATCACCACCGGATTAGGATCGCGCATGGCCGGGCTGTTGGGATGTTTACAGGTATTATAGTAACTGGCATACATCTCCCGGTATGTTTCGAACAAAGGCAGCAAGCCGGTTTTTACGGCATCCACATCCGCCAGACTTGCATCTGCTGCGATGTTCAGCACCAGGGGGCTTATTTTAGTGCGTAAAAAGTGATCCGGGCAGCTGGTGCCGAGTGGAGCCAGCCGGTCAAGCTCGTTGGAATTAATAAATTCCAGAACCCGGGCATCATCTGTAAAGTGTCCCACCATTTTCTGCTGAGATGAGCAATAGCCCCGTAAAATTGGCGCCAATGCCGCAGCCTGGGCCTTGCGTGCTTCGTCTGGCAAGGAGGCGATTTTAGCGCCGCCAAATACCGGTTTATGACGCCCCGTATTTTCTTCCAGGTATTCTGCACATCGTTCTATTACTTCGAGGGTATTGATATAGCTTTCGTAGGCGGTATCGCCCCAGGTAAAAAGTCCGTGTGATCCCAGCATAATGCCGCGGATACCGGGGTTTTCGTCCAGGCATTGTTTCAATTGCAGGCCAAGGTCGAATCCCGGTTTTTGCCAGGGCACCCAACCGATGGTACCATTGAATAATTCCTGCGTAATCTTTTTACCATCTTTGGCAGCAGCTATTGCAATGGCTGCATCCGGATGCAGGTGATCGATATGTTTGAAAGGAAGAAATCCATGCAGGGGGGTATCAATAGAAGGTGCTTTGGAACTCAGATCGTAAATACAATGATTAAACAGTTCCACCATTTCATCTTCATGCGCAATACCTTTGTAAATATGTTGCAGACTGCGAAGGCGATCTACATATAAGGCTGCCAGCCCACTTTTTTTAAGTGTACCCAGGTCCCCACCGGAACCTTTTACCCACATCACTTCTACCTGTTCGCCTGTTAACGGATCTTTAGCCATGGCCTTGCAGGAGGTATTGCCTCCACCATAATTGGTCAGCCGCAGGTCGGCGCCCAGTAAATTGGAACGATAAATCAGCAAGGCTACTTCATCACCAGCCATCCCGGCCGCTGTTGTTTCATCCCATAAATAACTGACATGCCTGAATTGCGTGGTAGTTCCATCTAAAGACATACGATATAATTTTAACGTTTTTTAATTGCGATAATGCTGCGGGTTAATTGTCTAATGAATTACCATACCCCACCAGGACTACAGAAAGAATAATGGTGAATATACCCAGGGAAATGGTAGCGAATGTTTTTTTACTGGCATTTT
Source organism: Chitinophaga sp. 01L420 (assembly GCF_056399985.1). Classification (NCBI taxonomy): domain Bacteria; kingdom Pseudomonadati; phylum Bacteroidota; class Chitinophagia; order Chitinophagales; family Chitinophagaceae; genus Chitinophaga; species Chitinophaga sp. 01L420. The sequence continues at coordinate 165,442 of NZ_JBFTSK010000025.1, read as the reverse complement.
TCCATTCCTTCAACACAAAGCCCCACATGCCGGAAATCAGGATAATAAAAGCCATATGCAGGATCCAGGAGCTGGCATCATTGCCCAGCTTACTTTCTCCCATGCCATAGAAAAAGAACTGCAGAAACCAGGTGGTGCCGGCGATGGCGGCAAACAGGTAATTCTTTACCAATGGCGTTTCTTTGTTCGTATAATCGTTGAAAGACTGATTCCGTTTATTCAGGATCATGCACCAGATAAAGTTGGTGGTCAGTCCGCCTAACATGATAATTACAAAAATAACATTGTTCTTGAATAGCGGGTTGGCATTATTAGCCACAGCCGCTTTGCCCATGCTGTTGCCTGCTGTAATAGCGAAGCTCATGCAGGCGCTCAGGATGCCGGAAACAATGGCCACCACTAATCCTTTACGAAGGTTAAATTCCTGTATGCTTTCCGTCTTCTGTGCTTCCGAGAGCTCCTTTTCCTTCAACATGCCCGCTCTCCCGCATATCGCAATACCTGCCAGGCATACCACTACGCCCAACAGCACAAACATCCCTTTACTGGTATGTAACATAGCGCCCAGGGTATTGGGATCATCGGTAAACAGACCACGGTAAATAGGTGGTATAAGGGCGCCAAAAGCAGAACAGAAGCCCAGGGCCACCGCCATACCCAGCGACATACCCAGGTAGCGCATAGATAAGCCAAAGGTTAAACCACCAATACCCCATAACACGCCCAGGAAATAAGTCCAGAAAAGTACGTGCCCCTCGGTGCTTCCAATGATGTCCATGAAACCGGGAACGGTAAGCCAGGCAGCCACTAAAGGGACAACCAGCCAGGAAAACACGCCTCCCACAATCCAGTAACTCTCCCAGCTCCACCCCTTCACTTTTTTGTAAGGGATATAAAAACTGCCGGAGGCAAACCCTCCAATGAAGTGGAATAAAACTCCCAGTAAAGCCTGCATAATGACGTTGAAATTTGTAACGTGGAAAACTAATGTTTCATAAAAATAAAGCATGTACAATTTTAAACTGTCATGGACTGTCATGCTTCCAATATCCTCTACCAATTGTAAATTTAAATTACTATCATTGCCGGGAAAAGTTGCTGACAGCTAATTCCACGTGACTAATAATCAACTGAGCCATGAAACAACATCCGATTTTCAAATACCTGTTTATAGATGACTTCTCTGCCACGCCTAAATATTTTCAGCTGGCCAACTCTATTATTAAAGCAATAGTAGACCAGAAAGTTCAGCAGGACGATATCTTACCTTCTATCAATGAAGTCAGCTATGCATTTGAAATATCGAGAGACACCGCCGAAAAAGCCTATAAATACCTGAAAGGCCTGGGGATACTGGGATCTGTTCCTGGCAAAGGTTATTATGTACAACATACCAACCTTGATCAGCAGTTTAAGATACTACTCCTGTTCAACAAACTGAGCGAACACAAAAAAATCATTTATGATTCCTTCGCTGATAAATTAGGCGAACAGGCGAACATCGACTTTTATATTTACAACAGCGACTTCAGTTTGTTTAAGAAACTGCTGTCGCAGAACATCAATGAATATACACATATAGTGATCCTCCCTCACTTCAGGGAACGCTGGGAACATGTGGATGAAGTGATCAATGCTATTCCCAAAGAGAAATTAATCCTGCTGGATAAAAAGCTGAAAGGGGTCACCGGTGAATACGGAGCAGTGTATGAAAACTTCCAGGAAGATATTTATGGTGCGCTGGAACAGGCCAGGGATAAGCTACAGCAGTATCATACCCTCAAAATCATTTATCCGGAAAATACTTATTACCCGGAAGAAATATATGAAGGTTTTGCTCAGTTCTGCCAGAACTATGCATTCAACAGCAAGAAAGTAAATGAGATTGAAGAAGAAGATATACAGCCGGGAGATGTATATATTAACCTGCGGGAAAATGACCTGGTGCTGCTGATAGAAAGAATCATATCATTGAATTTACAGATAGGAAAAGATGTAGGCGTGATTTCCTATAACGAAACACCCTTGAAGAAATTCATCCTGAACGGCATTACTACTATTTCCACTGATTTCAAGTGCATGGGAGAAATGGCTGCACAGCTGATCCTGGACCATTCAAGGGCACAGATTGAAGTACCGTTTTATGTAACCATGCGGGCTTCCCTGTAATTTATTTTGGTCAAGGTTCTGTACCTTTGGGGCATTAAACGGAAAAAAATGCAAACACCAGAAAAATCCAATGATCCGCTGCACGGGCTTACACTAGAGAAAATAGTAACACATCTCTATGAGAGTTATGGCTGGGAAGTGCTGGGAGAAGAAATCAGAATTAACTGCTTCACCAGTAACCCTTCTGTACAAAGTAGTTTAAAGTTCCTGCGGAAAACGCCATGGGCACGGAAAAAAGTGGAAGACTTTTATAAATACTCCCTCAGAAAGAATAAGCTCAAATAATAATTGCCACCCATATTAACCTGCTGCCGGTTGTTCAGTATTGAACACCCGGCCTCCAAAAGCGGACATTTTAGTTAACTCACCACTTCCCTACTCGCTGAAAATCAGCTATTTAACAAAATGGCATTTCATTGGCGCCCTGCTCTCCGGCCCATAAAACACATTCCATGTTCACCAGTTATTTAAAAACAGCCTTCAGAACGATCCGGCGCAATCTCAGCTATACATTTCTGAATGTATTCGGATTAACGTTAAGTATTGCCGCTTGCCTGGTTATATTTTTAATTGTGCGGAATGAGTTGAGCTATGACAGCTTTTCCAAAAAAGCGGATCGTACCTACCGGGTTACCCTGCATGCGCTGGATTATAATTCCAGTGTATCACTGGTAGTGGTGCCTGCATTGCGTAACGACTTCCCGGAGCTGGAGCAGGTTTCACAGTACTGGTACCAGGGAGATGGGCTGGTAAAAACCGGTAATGCGCGGTATAATGAAAAAGGATATGCGTTCGCGGATGCGGCCTTCCTCAAAATTTTTGATTACACATGGGTGGCAGGAGATCCACGCACCGCTTTGTCAGAGCCAAACGAAGTAGTGCTGACAGCAACAATTGCCAAAAAATACTTTGGCGATAAGGACCCAATGGGTCAGGTGATCAACCTGGACAACGAAGAAAATCTGACAGTAACCGGTATCGTGAAAGATCCTCCCACTAATAGCAGTGTGCCTTTTATATTCCTTGTTTCCTATGAAACTATTAAAGCCGATGTGCTGAAGCGATCAGAATTTTATTCGATCAGTGGTGGCAGTACATATATAGTGCTCCCGGAAAAATATGATGCGCAACAGCTGCAACGCAGGATACCGGGATTTATCACCAAAAACTGGGGGGCAGATATCGGGCGTGAAGCGACCTTACTATTGCAGCCATTAAAAGAAATTCATTTTGATCAGCGCTACCTGGAAAATCCTGCCAGTCCTACCGTGAGCAAAGAAACTTACTGGGGTCTTGGGATGGTGGCTTTTTTCATTATTATCACCGCCTGCATTAACTTCATTAATATGGCTACGGCGCAGGCTATACGCCGCGCCAAAGAGGTTGGTGTACGCAAAGTACTGGGGGCCTACCGCGGGCAACTGATCCGGCAATTTCTGGCAGAAACCACCCTGCTGGTGCTGACCGCTGTTGTGCTGGGCACCATTGCCGCCGCACTCTTTTTGCCGGTAATGGCCTCCTGGATGAGTATTAAGATCGGAGGGGCACAATTATTACAGCCGCAAATACTGCTGACATTGGCTGGGCTAACAGTAACGGTTATACTTTTAGCTGGTCTTTATCCTGCTTTTGTGCAATCGGCCTTTCAACCTGCCACCTCTCTCAAAAGTAATACAGGCATCACTATTAAAGGATTAGGCTTACGTAAAATATTAGTCTCTACCCAATTTGGGATTTCGCAGCTCCTGATTGCCGGTACCCTCATTGTAGGCTACCAGATGGATTTTCTGCAAAACCAGGACCTGGGCTTTAATAAAGAAGCCGTTGTGTCCTTCCGGGTACCGGACAGCAAAAAACGCGATATTTTACGGGAACAATTATTATCCAATCCCGGTGTAAAGCAACTGAGCTTTGCCTCCGGACCTCCGGTCGGCGGTAGTGGATTCGCTCCCTTCAGCTGCCCGGAAGCAGGTGTTATCAAAGACGATGTAACGGAGATGAAAGCCATTGATGAACAATACCTGGATATGTTTTCCATCAAACTGCTCGCAGGCGAAAATCTCCGTAAACTGACGGAAGCAGATACGGTACGCAGAGTACTGGTCAACGAAACGCTGCTCCACAAAATTGGCATACAAATACCCGAAAAAGCTATTGGCAAAAGCTTCCGTGTCAATGGCCGCACGGCGCTGATTACCGGCGTGGTACAAGACTTCCAGAGTGAGTCACGTTATAAGAAAAGAAGACCCTGTGTAATGGAATACAACTCCAATGGCTTTAGAACCACCTGTATACGGATACAACCGGGCAATATGCGTAATATACTTTCTGGCATCGACAAAACCTGGTCGGCACTCTTTACTGAGGATCAGTTTTCGTATGAATTCCTGGACGATCGTATTGCCGGTTTATACAAACAGGAGCAAAAACTATATACTGCCTTCAAATTGTTTTCGGCGCTTGCTATACTGATTGGTTGCCTGGGATTATACGGCCTGGTGGCATTTGCAGCAGTACAACGTACGCGGGAAGTAGGTATCCGCAAAGTACTGGGAGCTTCTCTGCTTGATATTGTGGGACTTTTTGCCAAAGAATTTATTATACTGATCATGCTATCTTTCTGCGTAGCCGCTCCTGTTGCATGGTTCGTGATGCATAAATGGCTGGATAATTTCGCCTATCAGACCAGTATTGGCGGTGGTACCTTCCTGATTGCGATCAGTGTATCTGTGGCTATTGCCGGTATCACCATTGCTTACCAGGCCATAAAAGCCGGTCTGGTGAACCCTATCAGGAGTTTGCGATAGCAATAACAGACCTGCAGCGATGACGCCGCTGCAGGTCATTAGAACTTCACCTTTAGTCCAAGTTCTCTTTTCATTGTCAGCAACGCTTCTGCGTTACCTTTCGCATCATCGACCGGATGATGGGTATGCTTCGTTTTCCGGAGATGCTTAAACGTTGTAAACGTATCTTTCATCATTCCTTTGTATAAACTACCCAGGTTCTGAGAGCTGAATCCAAAAGGGTTTTCACCCAAAAAATGATGAAAGTACCAGCAGATAAACATCCAGTCGAAACCGTTGTTATCGCTGATAAAAATGGGCCGGTCTTTAGATACCGCCGTTATCCAGTTCTTAAAATTCAACATCACCGTTGCCGGATCATCAAAGGTCAATGTTTCTTCGCGGGTGTGATTCGAAACCGCCAATGCTTCTGGGATATACTTATCGGAAACGGGTTTCAGCTGACCGTAAAAAGTTTGGTTGAGCTGTTCATTTACGAGTACAGCGCCGAATGAGATCATAGAAAAATCGCCCGGTATAGGTCCGTCACTTTCCACGTCCACCATAATAAAAGCCATGAGATCTAATTTGTTTTTTTGGGTTAAACAATTTGTTTTTCGTCTCACAAAAATATTAAAAATTACTATATCAGCAAAAACAGTACAGCAGCGGCTTTCCTGCTACGAAAAATTAATCCTATCTTTTCCAAAAGTCTGATATGAAATATTGCTTTTTCTTCCTGCTTTCTCTGTGGCTGCTTACCCCCCATGATGCCCGTTGCCAGCCGGAAAATAAAAAAACGGCTGCTATCAATAAAATATGCAGGCAGATAGATGCCGACAAGTCGCTGAAAAAAGTGGCGGCGAAAGCGGATATCTCCCATTTAAATATACATGGCTCCAACAGGCAGCTGACAGGATTTTACAGAGATAGCATCCTGATAAAAATGACCCTGCAGGGGCAGGATGATGAAGGCAAAGAGTTGTTTGTTTACTACTATAAAAACAATGCACTCTTCTGTGTGTATAATGAGTTTTCAGGGCCACACTTCGACTCAACGGGCCAACGGGTGCCGCATACCTATGAAAGCAATTTCCAGGGCTGGTATTACTTCCGGCAGGGAGCATGGGTGTATGAAGAGTCTACAGGTCACAACCGCTTTGAAGATGATGCGCTGGATGCCACTGAAATATTACAGAAAGAAGCGGCAGCATGCCGGCGAATACTACCATGAAAAAGGCATCCCGGCTATGCCAGGATGCCTTTAACGCCAAAGCGTTAACAGATTCTTTTATGGAGCCGCCCGGGTTAAACTAAATTAACCTTAGGTGTCCATGAATATTCTGTAGATAGCATGAATACCTCCTTTTCTTTGGTGAGTAATGAAATTAAGGGAAAATATTCAAATTAGAAAACACTACAGCAAAAAAATAACATATTGTCGCAGTGGAATTATGTAATGAACTGTACTACTTTCCTTTCACTACCGGCAACGCCAGTTCCCGGATGGCTTTCTCGAAATAATAAGCTCTTCCGATGTCTGTTGCACTGCCCGCCACATTCTCCAATACCACAATACTGCTATGAGTGCCCGGATAGTAAAAGTTAATACCGATGAATCCCAGATCCGGTAAGTAACCGGTATGTCCTATTTCGTCTTTGCTATCATTAACCATCACGCCATAACCGCCACCCGTTTGTCCTACCACGGGATGTTCCCTTGGCGCCCATACGGTGATCATCGCCTGATAGGTGCTGTCATGCAGTAATTTACCACTATGCAATTGCTCATTCCAACGCGCCAGATCAGGAGCCGTGGATACCACGCCTGCGGCGCCCAATAGTAATTCCGGCAGCGGGCCTTTCTTTGCCTCCGGTTTTCCGTCTTTATTTTCTGCATAGCCTTGTATGGCCTGCGCCCTTGGAGGTACGCCGGAATGCAGCATTCCCGCCTTTTTAAACAGCTCCTTTGTTAATACGGTATAAGCCTTACCAGTAACATGCTCCAGCAGAGATTGCAGCAATACGTATCCGAAATTGGAATACGCCAGCTTTGATCCCGGCGTAAATGCCAGCGGCTGATCATACCATGCCACACCGGCAGTATGATTTAACAGTTGGTGAATGGTAATGCTGTCGGCCCATTTCTCTTTCAATGCAGGCAAATAAGTATGCAGCGTTTGCTGCAACTGTATATGTCCTTTTTCTACCTCCTGTAATACCATTACGGCGGTGATCTGTTTGCTGATAGACATCACAGTGAAGCGGCTATCCAGGGAGATGGGCAGTTTCGTTTCTCTGTTGGCATACCCTTTACTTTTAGCGTAAATGGGTTTACCATTTTGCGTGATCAAGACTACACCGCTGAATTCGCGTACATTTTTAGTGGACAATAATGAATCCAGGCGAGCGGAAAGGCTTTGCTGTGCAGCCACACAGGTGGTTGCCAACACCAGTAATCCGGTGAGGAGTAATTGACAGGTTTTCAATTATTTCTTTTTTAAGGCGGTGGCGATTGCTTTTTCGGCCAGCGGACCCATTACGAGATAGCCTTCCTTGTTAGGATGTACACCATCAGAGGTCAACGCTTTTTGTAATCCTTTTTGTTCATCTGCCATTGCGGTATAATAGTCAAGATATACACAGCCATTTTTGGCGGCATATGCTTTAATACGCTGGTTCAGGTCTGCAATTTTGGAGACAGGGTCCAGTCCTTTGCGCCATGGGTAGTCATATACAGGCAGTACAGAGGAGAGTACCACTTTGATGCCATTGGCTTTGGCCAGTTCCGCCATGGATACGATGTTCCCAAAAATGGTGGCAATCGGTGTATAGCCTGTGTTACCGGCTATATCATTGGTACCGGCCAGGATCACTACCACTTTGGGATGCAGGTCAATTACATCAGGACGGAAGCGGATAAGCATCTGGGGCGTGGTTTGTCCACTGATGCCCCTGTTGATATACGGTTTACCCGTAAAGAACTCCGGGTTCAGACTTCCCCAGCCAATCGTAATAGAGTTGCCCATGAACACTACCCTTTTTTCACCGGTTTTAGGTGCTGCTACTTTAGCATTGTCTTCCTGGAAACATTTCAGACAGGCCCAGTCCTGTTTCATCAGCTCTTCATTTTTTTGTTGCTGTTTGGCCTCAGCGTCCACAGTATCCTGTGCAAAAGCAGCAGTGCCCAACATCATAAAAAATGCCATTAACGGCCAACTTAATTTTTTCATTTTCATGGATCAGATTTTAAAAGCGTTTAGGCATTGGCGGAGTGCCAGTGATAAATGCAGTGGGAAAATAACATTTTTTTCCTGCCATTACTAATGCAGATTAGTAAAGATGAACAGATAAGGATCAGCGGTCTTCAAACAGGACAGTGCAGGACAGTACAGGACGCAACAGGACAGGAATGTATTATTCTTCACCTAAATTTATTTCCGTTAAGAATCGCCGTTTCATCACCAATCTAATTCCACTCGTTATGATTAAAGTTTACATCCTTTGTCGTAAAGGATATGCCTGTCTAGCACGTTATGGGGCCACTTTATTACTCCTGTTCATTTGTTCACTTGGCTACGCACAAAAGAATACTATCACCGGTCAAATAACAGATGCAGCTGCCGGTTCTGCTCTTCCCAGTGTTACCATCGGCGTAAAGGGAAGCAGTCAGGGCGCTTTTAGTGATGCTAATGGCAGATATACGATTGCTGCCAGCAGCACTGATTCACTTGTTTTTAGTTTTATCGGCTATGTTACTAAAACGATTCACGTAGGTAACCGTACCAAAATCAGTGTACAATTGGAGTCCAGCAATAAATTGCTGAACCAGGTGGTGGTAGTAGGTTATGGTACCCAGCAAAAAAAGGATGTAACGGGATCCGTGGGTATTGTATCTATGAAAAATGTAAAAGACATGCCGGTAGCGGGTCCTGACCAGGCATTGGCCGGGCAGATTGCCGGTATACAGGTAAGTACCTCCAATGGTATCCCTGGGGGCGGTCCGCAGGTACAGGTACGTGGCATTGGTGCAGTAGGTGCCGGCAGCCAGCCCCTATACGTAGTGGATGGCTATCCTTTGGCATCTTCTTCCGACCAGGTATCTGATCCGATGAATGCCATCAATCCACAGGATATAGAGTCTATGGCGGTTTTGAAAGATGCATCCGCTACGGCTATCTATGGCTCCAGAGGCGCCAACGGTGTAGTGCTCATTACTACCAAAAGAGGCAGCTCGGGTATTCCAACCGTGCAACTCTCCGCTAACTACGGCCTGCAGCAGATTCCAAAGAAAGGACGCCCTGAGCTGATGAACGGACAGGAATTCGCGCAGTTCAGAAAAGAAGCGATAGAAGATAATATCCGGTTTACTGAACACCGCGAACCTACCGATGCAGACATTCCGGAAATATATCGTCATCCGGAACTGATCGACGAAGGTACCAACTGGTTTGACGCCATTACCCGTGTGGCTCCTATGCAGGACATCAATCTGAGCGTAAGTGGTGGTACCGAAAAAATCAGGACTTATATCTCTGCCGGCTATTATAACCAGGATGGTGTGGTGATCAACTCCGGTTACAAAAGATTTTCTGTAAGAGCTAACGTAGATGCCAATCTCTCAGACAGATTAAAAGTAGGTTTTAACGTAGCTCCTTCTTACACTACCCGCAAAGGCAACACCAACGGGGAAGGCCGTGGCGGATACTTCGGTATTGCCAGCCCTATTGAACCTATCTACAAACCAGATGGCAGCTACAATGCTTATATCCAGAGTCCTGGTACCTTTGGACTTCCCAACCCGGTGATGTTCCTCAATGACGTCACTAATAAGTCCAAGAGCACCCGTATCCTGTTTAATACTTATGGTGAATACGAAATTATAAAGAACCTGAAATTCAAATCTACCTTTAACGTAGACTACCAGGAAGGCTCCGGGGAATATTTCATTCCTTCTACCATTGGCAGCACCAACACAGCTCCGCCTGGTATTCCTTCCGGTGGCTACAACAGTGGCAACTACCTGAACTGGCTAAACGAAAATACACTTACCTATCAGTATAATACCAGCAATGGTCATGCTTTCACCGGGTTACTCGGCTATAGCGTGCAATCACAAAAAGAACAATATGCCGGTTTCAATGGCGCCAATTATCCCGACGATGATATTAAAACATTAAACGGAGCAGCCACCATCACCGGTGGTACCGACAAAACAGAATGGGCCTTGTTATCTTATCTCGCCAGGGTCAACTACGCTTATAAAGATAAATACCTGGTTACCGCTACGGTGAGAAGCGATGGTTCTTCCCGGTTCGGACCGGAAAACCGCTGGGGCACCTTCCCTTCTGTAGCGCTGGGATGGCGTATTTCGCAGGAAGACTTTATGAAATCCTCCCGCCTTTTCAGTGACCTCAAATTAAGAGCCTCTTATGGTTTCTCCGGTAACTTCAATATTGGTAACTACTCTTACATGAGCAACATCGGTACCAGTGATTATGTACTGGGTGGTGCACTGGCTGGTGGCCGTGTAATGAATTCCCTGGGCAATCCTGCATTGGGTTGGGAAAAAATGCGTGAATTAAATATAGGCGTTGACGTTGGACTGTGGAAAGACCGCGTTTACCTGACCATTGACGCGTATAAAAGAAACACCCAGGATCTGCTGTTAAACGTAGAAGTACCTCAGTCCAGTGGTTTCTCCACCGTAACACAGAACAAGGGCGACATGGAAAACAAGGGACTTGAAATTGGTATCTCTTCCCGCAACATGGAAAGCAAATCATTTACCTGGACTACTAACTTCAACATTTCCTTCAACCGCAACAAAGTATTGCAGTTAGGAAAAGATAATGCACCTATTTATTCCGGTAACTCCAGTGAAGGTAATCCCACCAACGTAAGCATGGTCGGCAAACCGCTGGCGATGCTGTACGGATATGTATTTGACGGTATTTATCAGAACCAGGCAGAAGTAGACAAAGGACCGGCATTTCCGGGTGCGATTCCTGGTAATATCCGTTTCAAGGATATCAATGGCAATGGTGTGATTAATCCGCGGGAAGACTTTGCCATTATCGGCAATCCTTATCCGGACTTCAACTGGGGCTTAACCAATATCCTGAACTACAAAAAATTTGACCTCCGTGTATTAGTGGTAGGTTCTATGGGAGCTGACCGTCTACATGCCACCAATGATTACAACGGTAATATAGATGGTGTATTCAACGTAAGAAAAGATGTCGCTAACAGGTGGAGATCAGAATCCAATCCTGGCAACGGCAAAGTGCCTACTACCAATGGTTCCGGCCGTGGCAGAGTGATGTACAGAGATGTAAGCTCACTGACTGTAGAAAAAAACAACTACGCCTGGGTGAAAAATATTACGCTGGGCTACAGTCTGCCGAAATTTGGATTTGTACAAAGTGCCAGGGTATATCTGAGTGTACAAAATGCCATCCTGTTCACTAAATACAGTGGCAATCCGGAAGTCACCAATTACCTGGGTAAAGGCGGTAGTGGCGCATTGGTACCGGGCATCGACTATTCCAGTTATCCGGTTCCAAGAATTTATTCACTGGGCGCTAATCTCTCCTTTTAATTCAGTTCCTAAAAGAATAGCAACATGAAAACGAAAATACCTTTTATCGCGCTTTTAGCGATCGCACTGAATGGATGTAACAGTATGCTGGATGTAAAACCAAATTCTTTTTCCAGCGGATCCAATTATTATACAACAGAAGCCCAGATACTACGTGCCGTAAATGGCTGCTATGGACAATTACAGGGTTTTTATACCAGCGACTACTGGGCCATGTCCGAAATGAGAGCTGACAACACCAATTACCAATATGATGAAAGTGATCGCGGTGCGCAACAGCGGGAAGAAATCGATGAGTTCCTGATCACCAACAGCAATAACTATGTGAATAATACCTGGGCACAATTGTATTATAACATACAGCAATCCAATGTCATTATTTCCCGCATCGATGCGGTACCATTTGCAAACGAGGCAATTAAAAAACAATATACCGGTGAAGCCAAATTCCTCCGGGCCCTGTACTACTTTCACCTGGTGCGTCTTTTTGGCGGTGTGCCACTACTGGTAAAAGAAGTAGCCAGCCCGGAGCAGGCTTCCACTCCTAAAAAAGCAAGTGTAGCAGAAGTATATGCACAGATCATTGCAGATGCCACCGATGCCGCCGCTGGTTTACCCGCCAGCTACAGCAGCAGCCAAACCGGCAGAGCTACGAAAGGAGCAGCGTTAACACTGCTCGGCGATGTGTATATGACCATGAAAGATTACCCGAAAGCGGTGACCACCCTGCAACAGGTAGTGGCGCTGAATTATTCGCTGGTGGATAATTATGCAGATAATTTTGATCCCGCAAAAAAGAATAATACAGAATCTATTTTCTCGGTGCAGTATAACTCCGGTCTGGAAACAGAAAGCAGCAATTTCATTTTCGTTTTTGGTCCACGTAATGGCAAAAAAGACCTGACCGGCTTCAACGGCAATCTCGGTGGTTGTAATATGCCTACACCCAGCATTGTAAATGCGTATGAACCAAAGGATAAAAGAAAGGATGCCTCTATCTTCATGTATGATAGTCCTACCAATGCTGCTTTTGCAGAATCCGTTGCCTTCGGGGGTAAATTACCGCTCATCCGTAAATTCTATCATCCGCCCTATGCACTGGACGGTCGCGCCAATGAGAACTGGCCGGTATACCGCTACTCACAGGTGCTGCTGATGCTCGCAGAAGCCATCAACGAAACCGGTAATGGCGACCCGCTGCAGTATATAAACCCGGTGCGTAAACGCGCCGGATTAGATCCGGTGCCTGCATTAGGTCAGTCGGCTTTCCGTGATACCGTATTCCACGAACAGCGCGTAGAGCTGGCGTTTGAAGATCAACGCTGGTACCAGCTGCTTCGCACCGGCAAAGCCTTGTCTGTAATGACTGCGCATGGCATTGAAGAGAAAAAGCGTTTGACCAGGCTCAGCCCTGCTTCTTATAACATACAGGCGTACCAGTTATTATATCCGATTCCTGAAAGAGAAATAAGATTGAATGGATTTGAACAAAATACCGGCTGGTAAAAAAAATAGAAAAAAAGGGGAAACGTTCACTATATTACTACAGCTATACTGAACGACCCATATCAATAGTATCATCTCAGGAACTTATTCAAGAACATATTATGACCACGTTAAAAAAAAGACCATTCAGGCTACTAGTGCTTATTTCCACTGTTTTTATAACGGTGGTGGCCTGCAATAACGGAAACGACTCAACGTCAAAAGACAAGGGAACAGGAAATTCGAAAATTGATGCTTTAAAATTACCTGATAATTTTAAGGCAGAACGGTTGTACAGTCCTGGCGACAATAAGCAGGGGTCCTGGGTGTCCATGACTTTTGATAACAAGGGACGCATGATTGTGTCTGATCAGTATGGCTTCCTTTACCGGCTTCAATTGCCTGCTGTAGGCGAAGATTCGTCTAAACTGAAAATTGAAAAGCTGAATATCGGCAACGATACGTCTACCCAAAAAGTGTCCATGGGTTATGCGCAGGGATTGCTTTATGCATTCAACAGCCTGTATGTAATGGTGAACCATAACAGCGATGACCGCTTCAACAAGGGCAGTGGTTTATATCGCCTGCAGGACACTGATGGCGATGATCAGTTTGATAAAGTGACCTTGATCAAAGCATTGGATGGCGAAGGAGAACACGGCCCACACAGCATTGTATTGTCACCTGATGGAAAATCCATTTATGTGATTGCCGGGAATTTTACAAAAATCCCGGAGATGAATACCTATAAGGTGCCTCCTTCCACGAACATCGATAACATCCTGCCATTTATCAAAGACCCTAACGGTCACGATAATACGGTGAATACCCATGGCGGATGGATTGCACACATTGATTCTACCGGTACCAGCTGGGAACTGATCAGCTCCGGCTTCCGCAATCCTTTTGATCTTACCTTCAATGATCAGGGTGATATGTTCACCTATGATTCTGATATGGAGTGGGATTTTGGTACACCCTGGTATCGTCCTACACGCATTTGCCAGGTGAGCAGCGGCAGTGAATATGGCTGGCGCCCGGGTACGGAAAAATGGTCTCCTGCCTATCCGGATAATTTACCTCCGTTATTAAATATAGGTCAGGGCTCTCCTACTAACCTCATCTATGGTGGCAAAGCACGTTTCCCGGAGAAATACCGCAAATCATTATTTGCTTTTGACTGGAGCTTTGGTATTATCTACGCTATCCATCTGCAGCCCGAAGGCGCTTCCTATAAAGCCAGCGCGGAAGAATTCCTTTCCGGATCTCCGCTGCCGCTGACAGATGGTGTGATTGGTCCCGATGGCGCTTTGTATTTCCTCACCGGTGGCCGCAGACTGGAATCAGATCTGTATCGTGTATATTATAAAGACAATAAAGAAAGTAACGAACCACTGGCAGCGACTACGCCTACCGAAGGCGCTAACATCCGCAAACAGCTGGAAGCGTATCACGGTGGTGCTAAGCCGGGCGCCGTTGATTTCGCATGGCCTTACCTGAAAAACGATGATCGCTTCATCCGTTTTGCCGCGAGAGTCGCCATCGAAAATCAACCGGTAAGCCAGTGGCAGAATAAAGTGCTGCAGGAGAAAGATCCTGAAACGATGATTCAGGGCAGCATTGCGCTGGCCCGTCAGGGTAAGGAAGATGTGAAGAAACTCTTGCTGCCACAACTCATGACCATTAATTACGCACAGCTGTCGCCTTCCCAACAGATAGATCTGCTCCGTGCTTTTGAGCTGGTATTTGTGCGCATGGGTAAACCTGATGCTGCCTTATCTGCGCAAATAGCCACCTATCTCGATCCACAGTATCCGGCCGGCAACAATGACCTCAACAGGTCACTGAGCAAAGTACTGGTATACCTGGATGCACCCAAAGCGGTAGAAAAAACCATGGCTTTGCTGGCTGCGGCCAAAGATGATACAGCTGCACAAAAAACAGCCATGCAGTCTGCCGACCTGATTATGCGTAACCCACAGTATGGGCTGGATATAGCAGGTATGCTTTCTAAAATGCCGCCATTACAACAAACCTGGTATGCGACAGTTTTAAGTCAGGCAAAGAATGGCTGGACGCCCGCATTACAGGAGCAATATTTCCAATGGTTCTATCATGCGTTTACGTATAAAGGTGGACATAGTTTTATTGGCTTCATTAACAATGCGCGTAAAAATGCGTTGGCCAACCTTCCTAAAAGTGAGTTTGCACATTTCAACCAGGTATCCGGTGATTCCTTGTTGAACAGCAATGGCAACCTGGCCCAGGGTTATGCGCAGCCTGTAGGTCCTGGCAGAAACTGGAAGCTGGACGAAGCGGTGAAAGTGGTAGACAGTGGATTAACCAACCGCAATTTTGAACAGGGTAAAGCCATGTTTGCTACTTCTCTTTGCAGTTCCTGTCATGGTATGCGTGGCGAAGGCGGGGTAGCTGGTCCGGACCTAACGCAATTGGGTACACGTTTTTCCAGCAAAGATATCCTGGAAGCGATCATTGATCCGAGCAAAACCATTTCTGATCAGTATGGCGCCACTGTTTTCTCGCTGAAGAACGGCGGTTCCGTAGTAGGTCGCCTGGTGAGCCAGGACAAAGATAAATACATCATTTCCCAGAATCCTTTTGCGACAACCGAAACGAGGGAGTTGAAAAAGAGCGAAGTAGCCGGCACCAAAACGTCTACAGTTTCTGTGATGCTGCCGGGACTGATTAACCGTCTCAATGAAGATGAACTAAGAGACCTGCTGGCTTACCTGAAAGCGGGTGGCAACAAAGAGGATGCTGTATTTGCAAAACCGAAGCAGGCAAGTAAATAATATTTTTTTTCCGGAAAATAAATAACGCGGATGGCTATACAAAAACAGGCATGGGAACATAAGCTATCGAACCATTTACAACTGGGCGGTATAGAAACGGCGGTGCTGGACAATGGCCCCGGCAGGGGCACCCGCGTCGCCTGGATCAATACCGGCGCCGGGTTACGGTACAAGGTAGTGATAGATCGGGCCATGGATATTGCAGATGCTTTTTTCAATCAGCATAGCCTGGCTTGGATCAGTCATAGTGGCGTTACCGCACCGCAAAGATTAACCGCCAAAGGTTTGGACTGGCTCCAAACCTTTGGCGGTGGATTAATGACCACCTGTGGCCTCACTCATGTAGGCGGCCCTGAATCAGATGAATATGGGGAACGCGGATTGCATGGCCCTATCAGTAATACGCCGGCGGAAATCATTTCCATTATACAACCCGATCCGGTAAATGGTCAGATGGAGATGAGCATTACCGGCGTTATGCAGCAGGTACAGGTATTGGGTCCTCAGCTGGTATTGAAACGTACCATCTCCGGCACACTTGGTAAAGCGGGTATCCGCATACATGATGAAGTCATTAACAGAGGCAATACTATCGCGCCACATATGCTGCTGTACCACTTCAACTTTGGCTGGCCGCTGGTAGACGAAGGTGCAGACATCTGCTGGGAGGGCGACTGGCGCTCCCGTGCGGGCAATCCGGATCACATCTTCCGGCAGGATAATAGCTACAAAAAATGTATGGCTCCGCAGGATAGTCATGCTGGTGGCGGAGAAGAAGCCGCCATCATCGACGTTGCCGCCGGCGCCGATGGATGGTGTACCTGCGGTGTTCACAATGCCAGCTTAGCGCTGGCGCTTTCCCTGCGTTTTAAAAAACAGCAGTTGCCCATGCTCACCAACTGGCAGCACTGGGGCAAAGGCGAGTATGTGATGGGGCTGGAACCCGGTACCCATCCACCTACCGGGCAGGCGAAGGCCCGCAGGGAAGGTACGCTGATTATGCTGGAGCCGGGAGAAAGCAGACACTATGAACTGCAGGTAGACCTGCTGCATACTGCCGCCGCCATTGAACAATTTAAAACTGATCTTTCAACCTCCATACATCATTAAGCCATGGAAAAATTAAGTTTAGCTGCAAAAGCACTCGAACAGGGACAAGGGATTCTCCGACTGGCACCAAACTGGGTACCCAGATCATTTTGTGTGCCAGGCCGGCGGATCAAATTACACCCGGATGATTATTACATCCTGGGAGGCGAAAGAGGCGGCATCGATGAACGTTGGCTGTCCTCTACCACTCCGGCAAAGAACGGGCCTTTAACGGGCGAAAATGAAGGTTTAAGCATGGTGGTAGTGAGTGATGGCAACGGTACCCAACAGTTTTTATTAAAAGATGCCATCAGCGAATTAAAAGACCAACTGATTGGCAAAAGACTCTGGGATCAATACGGCGCCTGGCCCATGTATTCCAAATTCTTTGATAATATGGGACCGCTCCCACATCATATTCATCATAACGATGAAAAAGCAGCGCTGATAGGACAAGCCGGCAAACCGGAAGCCTACTACTTTCCACCGCAGCTGAATAACCATGGTGGTGATTTCCCTTATACGTTTATGGGTATTGCCCCTGGTACTACTAAAGAACAGATCAGAGAATGCCTCGTGAATTTCACCAAAGGCGATAACAAAATCACCAACTACTCTCAGGCATACCGGCTGGAACCCGGCACCGGGTGGGATGTACCGCCGGGATTGTTACATGCACCCGGCAGCTTGTGCACCTATGAACCACAAAAAGCTTCCGATGTATTCGCGATGTACCAGTCGCTCGTAAACGAAGCCATTGTACCGGAAGTACTTCTCTGGAACGGTACGCCCAAAGAAAGCATCGGCGATTATGATGCGCTCATGGATGTGATAGACTGGGAGCTGAACGTAGACCCGAACCAATTCCAAAACCGTTTTATGCCACCTAAATTGGCCGCTAACGGAAACGGATATACCGAAAACTGGGTATGTTATAAATCAGATGCTTTCAGCGCCAAAGAACTCACCGTAGCACCCGGCGCCACAGTAGTGATAAAAGACAGTGCTGCCTACGGCATCATTGTGATGCAGGGCCACGGTAAAATGGGCGCATGGGATATAGAAACCCCTGCACTCATCCGTTACGGACAGCTCACCAATGATGAATTTTTCATCAGCGAGGCTGCAGCCACCACAGGTGTTACCATTGTAAATACTTCTGCCACGGATCCTATTGTAATGCTGAAACATTTTGGTCCGGGTAACCCAGACCTGGTGCTGTAATTACTGACTCAAAAATCTGCGTTATGAAAGAAAATAATTATCCAAAACTCCACAATGCCACCTGGCCGGGCATTGTAGGCAAGGGAAATGGCTCAGAACCGATCATTCCATTTGATACCCTGCTGGACATGACAGCCAAAGCCGAAGTAGACGGCGTTAAATTCGATGGCATCGACATCGGGTTGTTTGACCCGCATGTATCCGTAGATAGTTCTGATGATGATCTCAAAAGACTGGTAGATAAAGTAGCTTCCTACAACCTGGAAATAGGTAGCCTCGTAGCGCCTATCTGGCCGCCCAGTGGTGGCTCAGCGATGGGCAGTAAAGAAGAGCGGGCACGGTTTGTAGAACAGGTGCGTAAGTCGTGCCATGTAGGCCAGCGCCTCCGGGAGCTGGGCATCCGGCCCAATGGCATTGTACGTATCGACGCTGCCTCCACCCCTGAAAGCTGGGCCCAGGACCCTGTCGGCAACACCAGACTGATTGCCCAAACTTTCCGGGAAGCCTGCGACGTAGCCGCTGATTATGGCGAAAAACTCGCTGCAGAGGGCGAAATCTGCTGGGGCGGCATGCATAGCTGGAAAGCAATGCTGGATACATTACAGGCGGTAGACAGACCTAATATTGGCTTCCAGGCGGATATGTCGCATACCTTCCTGTACCTGCTGGGATATAATAGCCCGGAGGATCGCATATTGCCGGCAGATTTTGACTGGAAAGACCGGGACGCCCTGGCAACAGGATTACGTACGCTCACGAATGCATTGCGTCCCTGGACGACCGATTTTCATGTGGCACAAAATGATGGTACCGTACATGGCACCGGCTCACACGATAAAACAGGCAGACATTGCCTCGCCACTGATCCCAACGGCAAACTGAACATCGCCGTGGATGCAGGTTACTGGCTGCGTGACGACAAAGGGGAACTCACCAAAGCGTTCCGGCATATCTGCTGGGATGGCTGTATGTTTCCCAATGCAGTGATGACCCAGGCAAAAACCTGGAATGATATCCTCACCGCCATGATCAATGTACGTCAGTTGCATGGCTGGCAGGAATAGATTTTCAACAACATAATCAGTGACAACTATGACACAAAAGAAAGAACTGAGGATAGGATTAATAGGCTGTGGCTTTATGGGCAGAACACATTCCAACGGATACCTGCGTGTAAAGAATTTCTTTCCTCAACTCGCCTATGTGCCGGTGCTGAAAGCAGTATGTTCCCGCACCGAAAGTAAAGCCCGCGCTTTTGCGGATCAGTGGGGCTATGAATCAGTAGAAACCGACTGGAAAGCCTTACTGGCCAGGGAAGACATAGATGCAGTAGATATCTGTACACCCAATGATATGCACGCCGAAATTGCCATCGCTGCTGCGGCTGCCGGCAAAATGATCCTTTGTGAGAAACCGCTGGCAAGAACGCTGGCGGAATCTGAAGGCATGGTAACTGCTATCGAAAAAGCAGGGGTGCCTAATACGGTATGGTATAACTACCGCCGTTTGCCAGCGGTTACCTTAGCTAAAAAAATCATCGACTCCGGGAAACTGGGACGCATTTTTCATTACCGCGCCAATTTCCTGCAGGACTGGACCATTAACGCCAACCTGCCACAAGGCGGCGAAGGTCTCTGGCGCATGGATGCAGACGTGGCCGGTTCCGGTGTTTTGGGCGACCTCCTCTCCCATTGTATCGACACTGCATTATGGTTGAATGGTAGTATTTCTACCGTTACCGCCATGACAGAAACCTTTGTAAAAGAACGCATGCACCAGCTCACCGGCAAGGTGGAAAAAGTAAATATTGATGATGCCTGTTCCTTCCTGTGCCGCTTTAATAACGGCTCGCTGGGACTCTTTGAATCAACACGTTATGCACGCGGACATAAAGCTTTATATACATTCGAAATCAACGGGGAACATGCATCTATCCGCTGGGATCTGCATGATTTAAACCGCCTGGAATACTTCGATAACGCGGACGACGCTACGCTGCGCGGATGGCGTTCTATCCACGTAACAGATGGCGACCAGCCTTATATGGATAAATGGTGGGTACCCGGACTGGGCATCGGCTACGAACATTCCTTTGTTCACCAGGTAGCAGATTTCCTGTTAAGCCTGGAAACCGGCACGCCGTGTTCTCCCACGTTTAAAGAAGCGCTGGAAACACAAAAAGTTTGCCAGGCAGTACTGGACTCGGCCAACAGCGGCACCTGGAAAAACACAGATGCTGCATAACTATCGCCGGTGGATATACGAAAAACAAACATCTTAAAATAACAACTATGCTGAAAAGATCCAGTGCCCTGTTTATTCCGTTGGTGGCAGCCGCCGCGCTGTTTTCCACCAGCAGCTGCCAGACCGTCAGCAGCATGGGCAACTATAGTGGTTTCGTTGAAATCTTTGATGGCAAAACATTAAAGGGCTGGGAAGGTGACGGCGTTCACTGGCGTGCAGAAAATGGTAACCTGGTAGGTGAAGTAACACCGGCAACATTGCTCAAAACCAATACCTTTCTTATCTGGCAGGGCGGACAACCAGCCAACTTTGAGCTCACCTGTGAGTTCAGGATTACCAGCGGTGGCAACAGTGGCATTAACTATCGCAGTGTGCCGGTAGAAAATGTACCACATGCCCTCAAGGGCTATCAGGCAGATATTGATGGCGCCAACCGGTATACCGGCCAAAACTACGAAGAACGTGGACGCACCACGCTCGCCTATCGCGGACAAAAAACCACGATTCCCGCTCCCACCACCTCATTGCAGGAGGGGATCAAAAACAACGCCTGGACCACCGCCCTGGTAACCGGCTCCCTGGGTAGCAGCGATTCCCTGCAAACACTGATTAAAAGTGAAGACTGGAATAAATGTCATCTTATCGTGAGAGGTAATCGTTTACAACACTACATCAATGATGTGCTGATGAGTGAGGTAACCGACAATGACAAAGTAAACGGCAAAGCCAAAGGCTTGCTGGGTGTACAAGTACATGTGGGTCCACCCATGAAAGTGGAATACCGGCATATTATGCTGAAACGTCTTTAAACGGAGCGGAGGATATTTCCTCCGCTCTTTTTTTATTATATTAGCTGCATTAAAATTGGAAACGATGCAGCTATCTATTGCCATAGACATGGACGAAACTATTGCCGACCCCATCAAAAAAGCCAGAGCATGGTATTACAGGGATTATGGCAAAACATTTACCACTGAAGAACTACATGGCAAAACCCTCTCAGATATTTTGCCGGAAGAACATAAAGCCAAAATAAAAGAATACCTCAACACTCCCGGGTTTTTCCGCGACCTGGAAATATTTCCCAACGCCCGGGAAGTAGTGAAAGAGCTGAATAAAAAATATAAAGTATATATTCTCTCTGCCGCCATGGAGTTCCCCAACTCACTCAAAGATAAGTACGACTGGCTGCAGGAATTCTTCCCTTTTCTGGGCTGGCAACAGTACTGCTTTTGCGGGGATAAATCCATTGCGCAAACAGATATCATGATCGATGATCTGACACGTAATTTCACCAACTTCAAAGGGAAAGCCTACCTGTATCATGGACATCATAACGTGCATGAAGAAGGCTATGAGCGGATCCTGAACTGGGAAGATGCCGCGAAAAAATTATTGTAAGGTTACTGACGGATAATTCTGCCGTCTTCCATTTCTATAATACGGTTGGTATTTTCAGCAAACTCCGGATCATGCGTAACGATCAACAGGGTTTGATGGTATTGTAGTGCCAGCTCCCGGAAGATATCAAATACGATCTGTCCGTTTTTCTTATCGAGATTGCCGGTAGGTTCATCCCCCATAATAATGGCAGGATCATTGATCAACGCGCGGGCAATGGCCACCCTTTGTTTTTGTCCGCCGGAAAGCTGGTTCGCATTCTTCAGTGCCAGGTCTTCTATATGCAGCATACGCAAACGTTCCATGGCACGATGCTCTACTTCCTGTTCCGGATATTTATTGAGTTTCAATCCCGGCAACATCACGTTTTTCAATACCGTGAACTCATTGAGCAGATAATGGAACTGGAATACAAATCCTATTTTTTCATTGCGGATCCGCGCCAGTTGCTTTTCTTTTTGACCGGTCACCAGCTCCTGTTCAATCCAGATCTGCCCTTCATAGTCAGTATCCATAGTAGATAAAATGTATAGCAAGGTAGATTTTCCGCAGCCTGACTTCCCTACTACCGCCACAAACTCCCCTTTATTGACAGACATGCTCAGGTCATTCAGGACCGGTACCGTTACCGGATCATGAAAGTACTTGTTGATATGACTGGCTTGCAGGATAACGTCGCTCATCTTATTTTCCTCTTATAATAATGACAGGATCCACTTTGCTGGCTTTTCTCGCAGGAAAGTAACCGGCAAAGTAAGTAGTGACCAATGAAAATACAGCTCCTATAAAATAGAAGGCCGGATTATAATTCACGGGAAAAGTAGTAATGGTAGGCAGCGCCGCTGTGTGAAACGGAATCTGGTCAATAACAGCAGATAAACAAAAGCCCAGGACCAATCCTACCAAACCGCCAGCCAGACCAATGCTCAGCGCAATCACAATAAATATCCGGTTTACATCACTACCCGAAAAACCGGTAGCTTTCATGATCGCAATCGCATCCATCTTTTCATAGATCATCATGTTCAGGATATTATAGATCCCAAAACCTGCTACAATTAATAACGTGATGCCCACAGAATAGGAAATCAATGTTCTGATAAAACTGCCGGTTTCAAATTGTGAGTTGGCAGTTTGAATGTCCTCTGTATCAGCCTGAAATAAGCCCCCATACTCTTTCGCCACTGCAGGCGCCTGGCTCATATCTTTCAGTTTCACCTGTATATCTGTGATATAATTATTGGGTTTACCCAGTAATTTCTGTGCTGTATTGATAGACGCATAGCATTGTACTTTATCAAAGTCCTGCAGCCCCGATTGAAAGTAGCCCACTACTTTCAGCGGCATAATGTCTCCCTCCGAAGTAGTCACCTGTACAACATCTCCGGGATCTGCCAGGAGCTTATCTGCGACTCCTTTACCCAGAATAATGCTGTTTGGTACGTTTTTCAGGTCGATCGCTTTTCCTGTAATGATGTAGTCATTAAAATGAAACAGGTTGCTTTCTGATTGTACATCAATACCGTTTACCACGCCGGTAATATCAATGGTGCCTGCATTAAAGAACACCGGTGCAATAATTTTAGGAGCGAAGCCCAGTACTCTGTTGTCATTTTTCAGGACTTCCATAATGGCCCCGCTGTTGAATATTTCCTGGCGGCCACTGGCTGACTTTACGGACTTAATAAAATTATGGTATTGCTTATACTGCCCTGATACGTTGACGGGCTGATGTTTGCTGGGCTTGATATCGTTATAGATACGTACATGTGGCGTTCTGTTCAGCACCAGTCCATCCAGTAATCCATTTAAACCGGTCATAAAACTCAGCAATGCAATAAACATCGTAATACTGAATGTAACACCTATCGCTGCTACCAGCGTTTGTTTCCAGCGGGCGCGCAGCAATGAAAATGATATACTGAAAATTAGTTTGTGGTTCATGGCGCCGGCTTAATAATAACATCTCCTGTGCTTAGTCCGCTGATGATCTCTACTTTCTGATAATCTTTCAGCCCTGTTACCACTTTCCTCTTCTCTTTATTCTCCAGCATTACGTAATCATCTTCCAAAAGATAATTACGGGGGATGGTTAATGCTTTATCTTTTGTCTGAATCACGATATTGGCTTCGAGCGTGAGATTAGGATATACTACCGGCGGCTCCGTAATAAACCGGGCATCTACGGTAAAAGACCTGGATCTTTCGTTCATGAATGGATATATCTTTTCTACAACCGCTTCAAATGCCTGTCCTTTATAACTATCCAGTGTAATGAATACTTTTTGTCCCAATTTTATGCGGGCAATATCATATTCGTCTGCCTGTAATTCCAGGTAGAAGTCGTGCGCTGCACCGATGATGGCCACCGGGCTCTGTGTATTTACCATCTCTCCTGCTTTCTTCAACAGGCTATATACCCTGCCATCGATATCGCTTTTAACGATATAGTCATTTTTCTGAGTGGTGCTGATCTCCAGGTTTTTACCGGATTGGCTGGCAGTGAAGCGGAGTTGCTTCTGCAGGTCGTTGTATTTATACAGGGCTACATTGTAATTCGTAAGGGAACTTTTATAGGCCAGTTCTGCCTGTTCCACCTGTAGCTGGCTGCCTATCTGCTGTTGCCATAGCCGGCGTTGACGGGCGAGCAGCAGTGAATCATTATTCAATTTATTTCTGGCCAGATCTATATTTACTTTGAGTTCATTGAGTTTGTCTTCATTGGCGCTCACCGAGGCGTAAGCGGCCGACAGGGCGGCATTCTCTGTATTCAGTTTTGCTGTTTCATTCAGTATCACCATCAGGGGATCGCCCTTCTTCACAGTATCTCCTTCGGTAACGGGAATATTTACAATTAACCCGTTTACTTTTGAAAACACCTGGTACTGATGCCTGCTTTTAATAATACCGGAGGCATATACCGATTCGGAAATTTTCTCAACTACTGGTTGCGTTTTTTCCCATTTACTTTTACAGGAAGATAATAAACAGATGATCAGTATTATTTTAATTGCCTTCATGCAATATATTTTTCCTGCCAGATGAATACCGGCAGTGCTTCATTAGTAGTTTGTAATCATCAAATGTACTGCATATGATAGAAATCGTGGTAGCTGTAACCCTTAAAAATTTGTACCTTCATACCTGGCCCACGCTTAAATGATATGATGTATGGGAAAATTCTTTGATGATATTAAACCGCAGCACCAGGACTTCATCGCTGCACAGAAAATGTTTTTTGTCGCCTCCGCCCCACTCACTGCCCAGGGACATATTAATCTTTCGCCTAAAGGACTGGATAGCTTCCGGGTGTTTTCTTCCACACGGGTAGGTTACCTGGATATTGTAGGCAGCGGCAATGAAACATCTGCCCACATCCGGGAAAACGGACGGATCACCTTTATGTTCTGTGCTTTTGACGGTCCGCCCAATATTCTGCGCTTATACGGGAAAGGCTATACGGTATTGCCTACAGATCCTGAATGGGACGAATTGTCGGCCCACTTTACGCTGATGCCTGCCACCAGGCAGATTATAGTAGCCGACATTCATAAAGTGCAGACCTCCTGCGGCTTTGGGGTACCACTGTACGAATACAGCGGGGAAAGGGATCATGCCGCCAAATGGGCTGCGGCAAAAGGCCCTGAAGGCCTCGAAATCTACAAGGCAGAAAAGAATATGGTGAGCCTGGATGGATTACCTACAGATCTGGGGGCATAAAAAATTGTCAGGGGGATTTGTATATTTACGGACATTTCCACGATATGAATAAACGCCAGCTCTATGTGTCTTTGTTCCTGCTCTGTTGTATCAGCATCCTCTCCCAATGTATCAGCAAGGCGCCGAAAAAGGAAGACCTGAGAGGGAATCAATTTGCCGGCGCGGCCACCTGTGCAGGCTGTCATCAAAGTATTTACACCGCATTCCTTCGTTCCGCCCATCATAATACCAGCAGACCGGCGTCCAAAGCAACGGTTCTTGGCAGCTTTTTGTCGCCCGATAATGTGTTCACCTACAGCAATGGTATAAAGGTGCAGATGGAAGCACATGACAGTGCACTTTTTCAGGCGGCCTACGCCAACGATACCCTTACCACCGTACATCCCTTTGACATAGCCATAGGTTCCGGCAGAAAAGCACAGACTTACCTGTACTGGAAAGACGATAAATACTACCAGTTACCATTGTCTTACTTTGTACCGCCCGCTAACTGGGCCAATAGTCCCGGGTTTCCGGCGGCCTATCCCCGGTTTGACCGGGCCATTCCCAGCACCTGCTTCGGTTGCCATAGTTCCGGTGTTGCTTTTAAGGAAGTGAAAATGGAAGGACTGCACCTGGTGGAGACATTTGAGAAAAACGAAGTGGTATATGGTATAGATTGTGAACGTTGTCATGGTGCAGCCGCTGCACATGTGGAATACCAGTCTGCCCATCCCGAAGAAAAACACGCAAAGTATATCACCACCATCTCCTCTCTAAAAAATCAACAACGGCTGGACATGTGCGGACTATGTCATTCGGGGCTTAAAACACCACAGAAATCAGCGTTTAGCTACCAACCCGGCGATCCCTTATCCGACTATTTCTTTCCTGATCCGGGAAGACCTGCCAAAGCCACTGAAATGGATGTACATGGCACACAATACCAGCTATTCACTGCCAGTAAATGTGCCGTCATGAGCGCGGATATGAACTGTTCGTCCTGCCACAATCCGCATACAAAGGAAAGTGATGATATCGCAGTATTTTCCCAGCGCTGTATGAATTGCCATCAAACCACCGGCAATCATTTCTGCAAACAAAAAGGCTTTGCACCATCGGTGTTAGCGGCCAATTGCATCGACTGCCACATGCCGGCGTTGCCATCGGGAAACATTACGTTATTGACCAATGGGCAAACCAGGCCTACACCAGATTTTATACGCACACACCTGATTAGTATTTATCCGGAAGAGACAAAAAAGGTAATTGAAAGACTGAGAAAAAAGTAAGCGGAACAACTACTTTAAGGCACCACGGAAATAAACATATAGGTTGCCAGTATCACCAGCAACACGATGCCCTGCAGGATATTTGTCTTACCCGCATTAAACGAAATGCTGATCGTAAACAGGGAAAGGATGAGCAGTAAAGTCGACTTGGCATCAATTCCCAGGGTTACCCGGAAGCCTGCAAAATAACTGACAATAGCTACCGCCGGAATGGTAAGCCCGATACTGGCCAGGGCAGATCCCAACGCCAGGTTTAAGCTGGTTTGTAAGCGGTTTTGCGCAGCTGCCCTGATGGCGGCGATCCCTTCCGGCAGGAGAATAACCGCTGCGATGATAACGCCCACCAATGTTTTAGGAGCGCCCAGATGCACCACAATAGATTCAATCGTAGGTGATAACTTCTTGGACAACAGCACTACTACGACCAGTGAAATGATCAACAGCAACACACTGATAGTAGCCGTTAGATTAGAAGGTGGGTCCGCATGTATATCTTCATCTCCTGGTGCAGCATCTTTTGGAAGGAAATAATCCCGGTGCCGGATGGTTTGCACAGCCACAAAGCTGCCATACAATACCACGGAAATGATGGCCACAAAAATAAGCTGACTACTGGAATAGATAGGGCCCACTTCCGTGGTGGTATAATTAGGCAATACAAGTGTTAATATKGAAATGGCACTCAGCGTGACCAGGGCAGCACTTACGCCCTGCTTAATAAACGCCTGTTCTTTGTAAAGATATCCACCTAAAAACAAAGACATTCCTATAATACCGGAGAGGATCAGCATAATAGCCGCAAMCACTGTATCACGGGCCAGCGTGGAATCCTGTCCCACTTCGGTGAGCATAATGGAGATAATCAGTGCTACTTCAATCACCGTGATGGCGAGTGCTAAAATAAGCGTACCATAGGGCTCTCCCACTTTATGAGCCACTACCTCTGCATGATGCACAGCAGATAATACCACGCTGATCAGCGAGATGCCCATCACGGCCGCAAAAATGCCCCCATCAAATTCACTTGCCAATGCCAGTAATACCAAACCAATCAAAGGGCTGATAATACTCCACATGGGTAAAGTAATTTTCCATTTTTTGTAGAGAAAATGATTGAATGCCATGTATTTAAGTTACAGAAAATTAAGCACATAAGTAAATGATCGTTTTCTGTCATTGTTTTACTTTATGTTTTCGCCTTCCGTTGATCGCTGTAAAATGAATTCCAGACCATCCACCATGTCTCCTTCCATGTTTTGGGCAATATGGAATGGTTTCACTGTCGGCAGCACAGTCATACCTAGTTTATGTAACTGTACAGTATCTACCCTGGCGGTATAATTACCCGGAGCGAGACCCATATAGCTAAAATATCCATCTTCCTCGCTCTGTATACGTGCAGCCACGCTTTCGTCCTGCCTGTAAATAATTAAGGTGATACGACTAAGTCCCATTTGTTTATTGTTTTCTTTCACATAAACGGTTCCTGATACTTCCCCCATTACTGCCACAGGCACCTCTATCAATTTTACAAGGTTAGGTTCAATCGCAACGCTAACCGTTTGGTGCTTTATCTGCCAGGCTATGCTTTCAAAACTATTCCGGCTCATGTCAATAAAAAAATGAGCGTATGGCTCCAGTTCCATGATACGGATCGTTGAGTCCCGTTTGCTGACTATTATACGACCACCATTAACGGCAATCTGAAGACCATTCACTTTAGGTTCGCCGGCATCGCGGTGACCATTGTTATTCAGGTCCAGGAAGGCGAGGATAATAACTCCTCCTGTTCCAACGTTGGTGCGGTTATTAATATCGGGCTGACGGGACTTCCCATCATATATCAAACTTCCCCGGGCAGATTGAATCAGCGTGGTCACATTATTGCTGTGCCAGGCGGAAAGCCCCACTTGTGAAAACGAAAAATCATAGCGAAAACCTATCCCAATATTATTAAAATCGCTTTTAAAGTTTCGTTCATAGGTTACATCCATATACCCGTGGCGGAACAGGTATTTCCCCAGTTGGCACCTGGTGGCCATCACCCTGCTTTTGTTGTATTCGTATTGCACCTGAGGTGTAACCATTAGTCTTCCCGGCAACCTGAAAGTCAATGCCAGGTTACTATAAAAGTATGGGGCCACATTATCCGTTAATACGGCATAAGTAGTGAGGTTGGCGCCTATTCCTAACAATGCTCCGGACATCAGCCATTCCCCTGTTGTATATTTTGTTCCGGGCAATATCATTTGATCTATTGTAAGCCTGGAAAACACCGCAAAGTGACGACCGACGAACGGCCTGGACACCATGATTTTCCGTTCTTCCAGGTAATTATAATTAATCGCCTTCTGCCCCTTTTTATACCGCGTATAATTTAAATCAATTTGCAGATTGGATGGCAGGCGATAGTTGATAATGCCTCTTGCCCTTACCCCATAGGTATAGTCTCCGGAAACTAAAAGGTTGGAAGTGATTCGGAGCGAAGCGTTGACGAAAGGCATATTTTTACCTGTGGTAACGGAGGAAAGGTATTCCACACCACCTCCTATTGTCAAATGCTTTGTAGCGCCATAATTCAAGCTGACACGTGCAAACCGGCTGTTACTACTGTCTTCCACGATACCCGCACTGACAGTATATTCAAATTCACGTTGTGGCAGGAAATTGAAAGGAATGCTGATATTTTCTTCCCGCGTGCGCTCTTCTCCCCAGGGACTGTAAAAGCGAAGCTTCACAAGCGAGTTACCATATACCAGTGGCACCTGGAAAGTGAAAAATCCGGAGGCATCGGCTGTTACATAATTTGTCAGCTCATTGTTCACATAAAGTTCCACTGTCCATCCCGGCTCGGTAAAATCGCTCAACGTATAGGTGCCAAAAGAACGTCTGTAAGCAGTGGATGTATTCGTAAACTGAACACCTACTACCGGATCATAAATAGAAGCAATGGATTGTGTAAATAGTGTTCCGGCTATCACCTGCCGCAACCACTTATTATCATTGTTAACATAACGCCAGCGATAATATTGCTGCCTTTGGTCAAAGGGCCTGACAATACTACTGTTGCTATCAAGATTAACCGGTAATTCCTGCCGGGAATAACCGTTGTAATTAAGTGACACCATGGTTTCCCCACCCGCAACAGTACCTCCCAAGGCAAGATTCATCCGGGTATCATTCCCCCCCTCTGTCCTTTGCGTGGCGATTACCGACCAATCGGCCATGCCAAATTGAAATAGCGGGTGACTCCGGGCGATGACGGTATCCGCTTTTATTTGTCCTTTAAGCCGATTGATATTACGATGCATCATCTCCTGTCGCATTTCCCGTATGGCTGGCAATTCCAGCTTTGTGGTCATATTAACGGACAGGCTTCGGAAACTAAATTTACACTCCAATCCAAACACACTACCGAAAACAGTTGTCTTCATATAAAGATCGGCGGTAGTACGAATAAGATCATTGGATGACAATTCAAATACTTTCCCCTGAAATTCAATACGGTGATGTGTTTTATCTATCAAAAACACCGCCTCCTGTGTAATAAAAAAACCTGATACGGTGTCTCCTCCCGGCGACAGGCTATTCTTTATCTTTAAAAAATCAAAGACCTCATTCAAAGACAGGTAGGCTGATTCATTGCTGATAACAGCAGGCACTTCTCTTCCACCTATGCCTTCCACCACCAGAAAGACAGATGTTTCATAATATTCAGGGACTTCCTGTCTTGCAAAAACAGGAGACAACAAACAAGGCAACAGCAACAAAGTAATCATCAGCAGGAGTATCACCAGCGCATAACATGTACAGGTACTAGGGGGGGAAATATTTTGAGGGGTTTTACCTGTCATCACAATTACTTTAATCCTGTTATTGCTGGATAAATGTTACCGAAAACACACCATTATATGCGCCAGGTGGGCTGGCCAGTGGATTACCTGCGGTAAGCGTACCACCAATTCTGACCAGTGTACGGCCCGGTGGTACTGCTGTGGCTACAAAGGAAGGGCCGGTACTTGCAGCACCTATATGCAGAAGCATAAATCCTCCATTGCTACCGGTAAGGGTAACATCAGGTCCGTTCATAATGGCGATGAGTGTACCTGGATTGGCGTCTACTTCAAAAATGGCAGGGGAAAAGGGGAAACCCAGATTTGCTGGCACAATGCTACCGGTAACAGCACGTGAACCATCCGGATAAATGATCACCATGCCACCTGAAACGCCCTGAAAAAAGGCGCCGAAAATAAGTCCCTGTGCAGGGTTCACAAAAATGGAGATCGGACGCGGGGGAAGTTGCTGCGCCCCCGCATGCAGACAGCCAATCAGTAACAACGTCCCTGCAGTTGTAAACAAGCCCGCTACTTTCCGGTTGAATATGTGGTTGAATAACGTCATGTACATGAAAAATTAATTACCAATAAAAACCTTTTGCGCAAATACTTTCTGTTGCTGCGTGTAAAAGCTTACGATATAAATCCCGCTGCTGAATTGCGATCCCAGCTCATGATGTCCATTGCCAACAAGCTGCTTCCTCATGATTACCTGTCCCGCTACGTTAGTAACTACCACGTCACATTTTTCACCCGGTACCTCCGTGATATTTGCATTTAACACGCGGCCCACACTATATGCAGTATATATGCCGCCGGTAACAGGTGGCACGGCCGGAGATTTCCCCTGGAACCCCAGGAAAAATCTTTTTTCATATCCACCAGCGTTCAGGTACAGGCGATACCTCGGATTACGCCGCAAGTCCTGTCGTACACCTGCTATCATATCATACAGGTAGATATTCCGGTTATCAGGGAATCGCTCTATATCAACAGCATTGAAAATGATCCATCCGGTCCGGTCCATTTTCAAACCAAGCGGTATTACATCTGTACTATCTTCCAATCCTGGCCACGCATAAATCGAAAGTCCGGGAGCACCTGAAGCAAGTACATACAAACTTGGCACCAGCGAATCCGTATTCATGAGTTTGAGCGCATCCATTTCTTTGTCGTAAAACCGTTTCGCAGCATCATCAAAATAAACCACCACCGGATCTGCAGGCGCCCTGTCATCTCCATATCCCGCTGTTAGCCGGATTAAAGGCGTAGTTGGTGGCGGCACCCGGTGAAAAACCGGCGCCAGGTTATTGATACGTGCGTTATTACTAATTGTGAGAGACGCTGCCACCGGATATGCCCCATCCGTAACGTGTATAAAAAATCCCTGCATGGCAGCAATCACAGGCCCTGCCACATTATCGCTGGAAACGCCATTGATATAGGAGCTATAAGTTCCCGTATATTGGTTAACGTTACCCGCATTAAAATAATAGACTGCATTATCGATGTTCGTTCGGCTCCATCCCGCTGCTGCATTCCAGTCAATTGGTGAAGGATATGGATTACCCACCAGGTTAAAACCCTGCGTGTAAACCTGGTGATGATTATACAGCGTAGGCGAAGAGATATTATGATTGCTCACTACTCCGGTAAGATTCACCGTCATTGCAACAGAAGATGCACCTGTATTGGCAGCATATCCCTGCAGAGGCGTCAGCGGATTAGCAGCCGTTGTATCCGTTATCCAACCGGAAGCAACCTGACTTTCATCATAGCGGTAGAAATTGGGAAAAGATGCATTCAGATCTACCACATTGGCAAAGCTGCCTACCGTAGCAGCCTGGAATGGAGAGCTGAAATATTTGTATCCGAAACCGGAAGCCAGGTAACGCTGTATCGTAACGTTTCCAACGACCTCTCCTGCTCCGCTACCGTCGATCAGTGCAGTTTGTGCCGCTGTAGACATCAACGTAAGATTTCCACCTGTGTTCAACTGGCCAGCGGATACCAACAATATTCCAGTGAGATGTAAAGTTCCACCCAGCGTTACACCTGCACTATTACTAATCGTAAGGTGCCTGATCTGATTCCCTGCAAATACGCTGGCAGGTACGGTTTGCGAAGATGCCCCGTTTAATACAACGGTCCCGGCTGACACATCAAATGTTCCGTTATTAATCATTGAACCCGCTATCGAGAGCGTTCCACCTGTCACCGTTAGGGAGGCATTACTTTGTATAGTTATATTTTTTACGGCTCCCGTACCCGTATTTAATACAGGATAATGAGGAACGCCTGATGGTATCGTCGCATTTATGGTCGCCGTTGGAATGCTGTTATTAAACCAGTTGCCAGGAGTATTCCAATCTGTACTAACAGCACCTGTCCACGAGCCGCTGGTGGTACATACCGGTACTGTTACGGAACCAGGGCCCATGGTCACTGCTCCTAATGTAGAAAACATTCTCCCGGTAAGTATGCCACCGGCGGCCATGGAAGCTGCTCCATTGTTTGCGATAAGCGTTCCCACCATGGTAGTAGATGCAGCCATCGCAATAGCCCCTTCTACCTTCCAATATACGTTACAGGCAGATGCTCCATTAATGAGATTAACGGTAGTACCGGCGCCTGTAGTAAATGCACCACCTATTTTAAAAATAAACAGTTCATTGGAATTCCCCTGTGCATCCAGTGTCAGCGTGGCGGCGGCTGATCCTGCGGCCACTAAATTGTAGATGCCCGGAAAAAGAGTTTCTCCGTTTCCAAGCACTGCTACATGACTGGCAGTGGGAGAAAACGCGTTCAACTGATTATAAACAGACAACACATCGGTTGCACCCTGTGCGGTGACCGCATCCGCTGTATGCATAGATCCAACTACGGTGGCGGTCTCGAAACCGGTAATAGCACCCAGGTTGGTACCAATATCACCTGTCACCTGTGATATGCCGGTATTACCTACTCCCCCGCTAACAGCAAAGAGTGCAAAATTGGCCGCCGTACCTAAGCTAACGCTGGGGGGAGGAATGATGGAAATGCTGGTCGTTGTCTGATATTGATCACATCCGGCAGCAGCAGCAATCGTATAAGTAACGGTATAAGTACCCAACGTACTGGCTCCCGGATTTACCGAACCACTCACACTGTTTATAGACAAACCTGTTGTGGAAGAATAAGTGCCACCCGTTGTTCCGGTAAGGCTTACGGTAGCAGTACCGGCATCTGAACGATAGGGTGAGTTAGCATAGGTGATCACCGCCGATGGGCCGGCTGTAACATTTACGGTAATAGTAGCTGGCTGACTAAGACATCCGCCTACTGTTTGTGTAACGGCATAATTAGTAGCGCCGATAGCCGTAGTAACAGGCGTAGGTGCGGTAGTGGCGCCCCGGCCCCACAGCAAATTTGTTCCTGTGGCGGTTAAAGGGATGGCAGTGCTGTTTTGACAATAAGTTACCGGGCTTGTAACCGTGGGTGCTGCTGGTGTACAGGGACATATAGGTAACGATGCGGAACCCGGCCCCACAGCGATAGCGCCTAAAGTGGAGAACAATCTTCCGGTAAGGATGCTGCCGGCACCCATAGATGCTGCTGCGTTATTGGCGATCAATGTACCCACCATTGTAGTGGATGCTCCCATAGTGACGGCACCTTCTACCTTCCAATACACGTTACAGGCAGACGCACCATTAATCAGGTTAACGGTAGCACCAGCGCCTGTAGTTAATGCGGCGCCTATCTTAAAAATAAATAGCTCACCGGAATGTCCCTGTGCATCTAATGTCAGCACGYCTGCCACAGATCCTGCGGCAGGTAAATTGTATATACCCGGTGTAAGGGTTTCCCCGTTTCCCAGTACAGCTGCATGCGTGGAAGTAGCAGCAAGCCCGTTTAATTGATTGTAGGCAGACAGTACATCTGTTGCACATTGTGCGGTGGCAGCATCCGCTGTATGCAGGGAGCCAATCACAGTGGAGGTCTCGAATCCGGTAATGGCCCCCACATTTGTACCTATATTACCCGTTATCTGTGAAGTACCAGTATTACCTACTCCACCGCTAACTGCAAAAAGTACATAATTCGCGGCAGTACCTAAATTCACACTGGGTGGTGCTACGATGGTAATACTGGCAGTTGTTTGATATTGATTACATCCCGCCGAGGCAGCAATGGTATAAGTAACGGTGTAAGTGCCCAGTGTACTTGCTGCCAGATTTATCAAACCAGTTGTACTATTTATCGACAGTCCCGCCGTAGAGCTATAAGTTCCCCCGGTTACCCCGGTAAGCGTTACAGCAGCAGTGCCGGCATCCGAACGATAGGGAGAATTCACATAGGCAATAACAGCAGATGGCCCGGCTGTTACGTTAACTGTAATGTTAGCCGGCGGACTAAGGCACCCGCCTGCTGTTTGTGTAACGGCGTAATTAGTAGCACCTATTACCGTAGTAACAGGAGTAGGTGCGGTAGCGGCACCTCTGTCCCAAAGTAAACCTGTTCCGGTAGCCGTTAATGGAATGGCCGTACTATTTTGGCAATAAGTCAACGGGCTTGTAACAATAGGCGCCGGTGGTGTACAGGCACACGCAGGAAGCACTGCTGACACGGCATTAAAAGTAACATCTCCTAAAGTCGAAAACAGTCTTCCTTCCAGTACACTTCCTGCACCCATAGAAGCGGCGGCATTGTTTGCTATCAATGTGCCTCTCATCGTAGTCGAAGCTGCCATCGTGATAGCCCCTTCTGCCTTCCAAAATACGTTACAGGCAGTTGCTCCATTCACGAGGCTAACAGCAGCACCGGCACCTGTGGTTAATGCAGCACCTACTTTAATAACAAATACTGCATTTGCATCTCCCTGTGCATCTAATGTCAGTACTCCTGCCACAGATCCTGCAGCAGGTAAATTGTATACACCCGGTGTAAGGATTTCTCCATTCCCCAGTACTGCTCCATGTGTGGAAGTAGCAGCAATAGCATTTAGTTGATTATACGCAGCAACTACATCTGTTGCACCTTGTACAGTAGCGGCATTTGCTGTATGCAGCGATCCGATCACAGTGGAAGTTGTTAACCCAGTAATGGCGCCTGCATTGGTACCCAGATTGCCTGTAATGGTGGAGATACCGGTGTTACCCACTGCTCCGCCCACCGTAAAAAAAACGAAATTAACGGCAGTTCCCAGATTAGGGGGCGGCGGATAATTTACGGTGGTCTTACTCCCGCTCAATACCGTGCTTAATGCGCCTTCCGTAACCGCATATACTTTCCAGTAATAAGTGGTATTGACAGATAAACCTGTTTGGATAGAGGAGGTAATATTAGCTGCTGTTTGTGATACAAAACTATAATTTACGCCATCGGTGGAACGATAAATAACAAAGCCAGTTTCATTGGAAGATAGATCCGTCCAGTTTAATGTCATCGTACTATTGGTTACACCGGAGAATGTTAAAGAGCCGGGAGCGGTTGGCACCGGTGGAGTGAACCTGTATATTTGTCCGGAAGAAGGCCTGCTGGTGACATTGGATTCAGTGGTGGAGCCGGCGCTGGTGCCTGCATCATTTACAGATAGAAAATTACCCGATCCGGTAGCTGCAGCAGTAATACCAACAGAGCCAGACGTCAATAAAGCCAGGACTAATTCCGGTCTGTATATATATTCGATCTTACCGCTACTTTCATAAAGTTTCACCTGGAAGGATATAACACCTCCCAGTGCAAGGCTGGGCCATTTCACATTCAGGTATTGCAGCGTAAACACCTGGCTGCCTGCCGTACCGGTTGTTTTATAGGTAACATTGGTGGTAGCACCAATGCTGAGATCATCCCATAGCGGGGCTAGTACAGGCCTTGGAGCGCCTCCTGAAAGCAAATTATTGACAGGAGTAGCAGTTGTGGCAACAGTACCAAGAGACAACCATCCATTTGTACTCGCAGATACATTGGTATAACGGGTACCCATATACCAAAAATCAAATCCTATGGGTATAAGACTTGAAATACCTTCATCTGTGTTGCCCGTCCAGGTGGTAGCAGTGGGTGTTGCCAAAGCAGTGAAAGTACCGGCCGGAGCGGCAAAAACATAATTGGTTACTGTTTGAGCGGTTAGTTGAGGGCTTTGAAAAAAAAGCAAATAACCAATCAATATACTTTTACATTGTAAAATGGATATGCACAATTTTTTCATGTCTTTCAGCGCTTATAATGCTACTACTGAAATCCTGGAATAAGGGGTTTCAATTAAAACAAATCCAAATCAGCTGCCGCAATTTCAACAGCTTTTGCATCCTTTCTTTCTGAAGAAGTAGTATATATTACGTGCAATTTTCCTGTTTTGTAATCGATACCGGGTATTTTACTAAGTATTACCCTCATTTTCCGGCTGGGCAACGGCGTATAAACAGCAATCCCATTTATTACGCCTACGGAGGTTGTTTTGCCCTGCGGTGAAATATATTCAACGGTTAAATCGCCGTAAACAGAGGCGTTCCCATTTCGGTAGAACACCACATTAAGCTCGGGTTGCATGTTTTCTCCTGTTGTCATCGCCAAATCGGAGATGCGCACATTTACGGAGAGTTCACCTGCTTTAATGATTACCGGAATGGTAAGACCAAAAACAGGAACCAGTGTTACGGATATACCAGTGGAATCAGTTTCCGGGACTTTTTCTCCCAGAGGTTTTGGTGCAGGCACCGACCTGAAATAGATATGTGAACGGTATTCACCGGAAACAAGCTGATTGGTTTTTATAAGCTGTAATTTCACTACCTGAGCTTCACCAGGAGCCAGTACGATGTTGCGGGGAAAAATACGGAGATAGTTACTGGCAAAATTCTGGCCCGAATCGGGTTGGGTGATTTGTTCAAAAGTACCATCTTCTTTCATCCTGATTTCCATGAAAGAAATAAGGTACCTGGAAGTGTCCTTACCGCTGTTCGCAAGGTTAAGCTCCTGCATTCTTTTTTGTCCTTCAAAGATAATTCTCCTGGGGGTTATTAACAGGTTACCCTGCGCTACCCCTTTTATAGAAAAAAAGAAGGTGAGCAGCAGGGTTGTGGCAAGCAGGAAGATAAAATTTCGTTCCTGCATACGCCTGTACAGATTGATCTGTAATACCAGCTTCATGGATAATGGTTTAAGTTAGAGGTCATCATTCTTCCCAACACCGTGCACATGCACGCCACATCCGGAAGAAATAGTTAGTTATAATTTACCGTTACATCAAACGGTGTTGCTGAAACGTAAGTACCTGCGGGTGCTGCTGCTGCTACATTGAGGGTGGCGCCTACGGTAAGCGTCTGCGTACCCGCTGTCAATGTTCCAATAGCTGATGGACTACTTGTGAACGAACTAACGGTCATGTTATTAGCCCCGCTTGTAATAGTGAGCGCAGTAGATGGCAGTGTAATGCTGTAGGTATAATTACCGGAACCGTTAACGGTAAAGGAAGCTGCGGATACGGTACCATTTGTTACCGGAAGCGTCACTCCTCCTGTTGCTGAACGTACGCCAGCCGGAGTTAACACCACCGTACCTCCTGTTGAGGCCTGCACAGCAACGTTACCGAAATTCATATCTACATTCTTTGTAATGCTGATAGGTGTTACTATAGTAGCCGTAGCGGAAGCAGAAGCCGTGGCCTGTGCATACGCGCTGGTTGCAAATCCAACAAGAGCAAGCAATGTCATGTGAAAAATTATGGCTGTTTTCATATTTCTGTTTTTTAAAACCGGGAATGGAATCGTTGGCTTAATAGTTCCTGAAGGAACACGGTGAGGTTATATTTCCAAGCTATAGGTCTCGCATATCTTTGTTTTATTCATCACAATGTACCATTACCTACATCCCCCGGCAATGATTAGAATCAGTTAGTTAATGATCCTAATCAACTAAAAGTATATTACAGACCAATAATATCTCTACACAACAATTATATCAAGGCATTGTTGCACTGCAACGTATTAATAAGGGAGAAAAATAAATTAAGTATATTTATATGAGTAACCGGCATGAAGAAACCGCCCTCAAAATTCATTAATACCTTATATAACAAATTTCACAGGTAACGGCCCCACCATCTTATGAGCCATAACAACAACATTGATTTTGATGCGCTATTCAACTATGCTACTATGGGAATTATCATAGCAGATGGGCAGGGCAGGGTATTAATGGCCAACCCTTTCCTTTTAAAGCAGTTTGGATACGAAGAAAAAGACATCATTGGACAGAAAGTGGAAAGATTGATCCCGCCACGCTTTCACAACCAACATATTCAGTACAGGGAAAAATTCATCGAGCATCCCCGAAACAGGCCAATGGGCATTGGACAGGACCTTTATGCAGTTCGTAAAGATGGCAGTGAATTTCCTGTTGAAGTAAGCCTTGGCACCTATGAAACAACGCAAGGACAGTTTTCTATTGCCTTTTTAAGTGATGTTTCCAGTCGCAAAGAAACGGAGATGGCCCTGAAACAATTAAATATTGATCTTGAAAAAAAAGTAGAAGAGCGTACACAAGCGCTAACAGCAATAGTAAAACGCCTGGGTGTGCAGATCAAAGCTGCTGAAGCAAAGGATATTGAATTGCAACAGGTCAATAGTTCACTCAATGCCGCGCTGGAAAAAGAAAAGGAGCTGAATGAACTGAAATCAGGATTTGTATCGCTCGCCTCCCATGAATTCAGAACACCACTGAGTACGATTCTGTCTTCCGCTTACCTGGTAAGCAAGTACGCGCAAACAGCAGAACAACCCGAGCGTGAAAGGCATATCACGAGGATCGTATCCTCTGTGAATATGCTGACAGATATACTAAACGACTTTTTATCAGTTGGAAAGATAGAAGAAGGCAAGATTCAGGAACACAAAGTAATCTTTGATGTGGAAGAACATATTAACACCATTATAAGCGAAATGCATGGCCTTGAAAAAAAGAAGCAGGAGTTGCAGTATAATCATACCGGAAATACAAATATTTTAATGGACCCGGGGCACTTAAAACACATTGTGATGAACCTCTTATCCAATGCTATAAAATTTTCTCCACAAGGCTCCAGCATTGTGTTACAAACAACTGCTACTGAAAAAACATTCACATTATCTATCAAGGATAATGGTATTGGCATCCCTGCAGAAGACCAACTGCATTTATTTGAAAGGTTTTACAGGGGAAAAAATGCTTCTAATATTCAGGGAACAGGTTTAGGACTGCACATTGTGCGGCAATATGTGGAGCTGATGAATGGCAAGATCAGTTGCAAGAGTCAACTTAACAAAGGGACTGTGTTTACTGTTACTATAAATCTTTAAAAAAATTTCATTGAAAAAGATCCTGCTAATTGAAGACAACGTTGAGATTGGAGAAAATATAGCTGAAATACTTCACCTGGCTGGTTATTCCACTTTAATCGCAGTAAATGGAAAGGAAGGAGTTGAATTAGCTATTGCGGAATTACCTGATCTGATTATATGCGACATTATGATGCCGGTGCTGGACGGTTATGGTGTATTGCATCTGTTGCATAAAAACAAAGCGCTTAGAAATATACCGTTCATTTTTCTTACGGCAAGAGCAGAAAAAGCAGAAATTAGAAAAGGTATGGAAATGGGAGGAGACGATTACATTACCAAACCTTTTGACACTACAGGGCTTTTAAATGCCATCGAAAGCAGGTTAAGAAAATCCGATCAGCTTAAACAGGAGCTGCCTCCGGATATACAAGGCTTGCAAACCCTGATGAGTACTGCTATAAATAAGGATATGCAGGAGTTAATGAAAGAAGGTCATAGCATTCAGAAATATAAAAAGAGACAGGATATCTACATGGAAGACCATCGCCCCACCTGCCTTTACTATGTGCTAAAGGGAAAAGTCAGAACCTATAAACGTAATGAAGAAGGTAAAGAACTGGTCATTGGCTTGTATAATGAAGGAGATTTTCTCGGATATACCGCGTTGCTGGAACAAAGGGCCTACAAAGAAAGCGCAGAAGCAATGGAAGATGCCGACCTCGTCATCATTCCAAGGGAAGATTTCGAAGCCCTCCTATTCAATAATCCTGCAGTGATGCACAAGTTCATTCAGCTACTTTCCAAAAACATTACAGAAAAAGAAGAACAGTTGCTGGGCATCGCCTATAATTCTCTCCGCAAAAAAGTATCTACAGCTCTTTTGTCGCTCTACAATAAATATAATGCTTCCGGCCACGAAAGCTATAGCTTCGATATGAGCCGGGACAGCCTTGCGGCATTAACCGGTGTGGCTAAGGAGTCTCTGATTCGTACCCTGGGCGATTTCAGGGATGAAAAGCTGATAGCCATCAAGGCAGGGCAAATTACCGTTATAAACCCGAAAAAACTAGCATATATGGCCAATTGAGCACTCCCGGATTTTTATCTGGCATAGAATTTAGGCCCTGTCATATTATAAATCATCATCTATGCATATTGTATCAGGCGCAACGGGTCACGTTGGTACCTTCGTAGCAAACGCGCTGCTGGAACGCAAAGAATCCGTTACCGTTATTCTTCATCATCCTGAAAAGGCAGAACGTTGGAAACAGAAAGGTGCTCAGGTAGCCATAGCAGATGTTCTTGACACGGAAAAACTACAAGCCATCTTTGAAAATGGCAAACGACTTTTCCTGTTAAATCCTCCGGCAGCTCCAAACACAGACACTGTCAGCAAAGAACTTGAAACACTTGCATCTGTCTTACAGGCACTCAAAGGCAGCAATATTGAGAAGGTAGTAGGCGAATCAACCTACGGAGCCCAGACGGGTGAAGGCATCGGGGATTTGGGCGTTTTATATAAAATGGAACAGGAATTAAAAGCGTCGTCTATCCCTAATAGCATCATCCGCGCTGCCTACTATATGAGTAACTGGGATGCTGCGTTAGCCACCGCCGTAAAAGAAGGAAAGGTACATACCATGTATCCGGTCGACTTTAAACTACCGATGGTGGCACCGAAAGATATCGGAAAGATAGCCGCAAGACTGATGCTGGCGCCCATTAATCATACAGGTCTACATTATGTGGAAGGACCGGAAACGTATTCCGCAGCCGATGTAGCTGCTGCATTTGCTGTTGCACTTGGGAAACCGGTGCAAGCCGTGGAAACGCCGGCAGATCAGTGGGAACGAATGCTGGAAAGCAATGGTTTCTCTAAGATAGCCGCTGCCTCCATGATAGCGATGACCAA
This sequence comes from Chitinophaga sp. 01L420, assembly GCF_056399985.1. Lineage (NCBI taxonomy): Bacteria > Pseudomonadati > Bacteroidota > Chitinophagia > Chitinophagales > Chitinophagaceae > Chitinophaga > Chitinophaga sp. 01L420. The sequence continues at coordinate 123,589 of NZ_JBFTSK010000025.1, read as the reverse complement.
CATTACCCTCAAAGGAGCCTATACCAAGCCTAATCTGCCAGAGCGTGGCGCTACTACCATTCAACAATATATTACCACATTAGTGAGCAAAGCTGCAGGAAAAAAAGTAATTTCTTAAGGCTGAGCAGGATGTTCCCGCCTCCAGCCTTCAGCGAAGTATTTACCTGACTCCTGGATGAACTGATAGTATTGGTATTCATTCTCGAAGCTCAGGAGCATTTCATAGGTGGGGCGGTATTCTTTCATGAAAACTTCCAGCGCCGGTGATGTAAGGCCGGTTATTTTCTTTACCAGCTCCTTACTAAACCGGTGGTCAATGTATTTCTCACGTTCTTCCCGCTCCATGAAGCGACGGAAGTTCTCCATCCGTTTGATCTTCTTCATGCTGAACAAAGCGTCCAGGTTGATCCCCACTCCCATGCCGCTGGTTCCACCGCCAGACAGGTATTCCGGTGAGTAGTCAAATACTTTACGGTATTCTTCCCGGTTCTTCAATGAATCTGAGAGGTAATCTCCCAGGCGCATGGTGGATACCACTACGGTGGGTAAAACATGTGTGTCCACATGCAGACTTATATCGTAAGGGCGATTATTGTTGATTTCTTTTACGGCGAATTTCATGGTAGCCTTTCCCTGGTAGGAAAAACTGATGGAGTCTGTGAGCGGCAAAACAATCGAGTAATGCCCGGCAGAATCAGATACTGCACCCGCGCCAGAGTTGCTCATTACGCTTACTCCCGGCAGCCCAAATCGTGCTGAACGGTCGAAGGTAGTACCATGAATCCGTACCTGTCCGCTGGAAACCAACCGGAACAGGATGAATACGCTCAATATGACAGTTGTTCTTAAAATACCTGATTTCCCCATTTTGGCCCAATCTAAGACAGGATAAAAACATAAGCAAGAATAACTAAAATATTAACAATTCATTCTCTATTTCAATACGTCTGATTATATAAAATGTTCCCCTGAAACATTTACTGATAGTTTTTCTGTTGGCCATAAGCAGTTCCATACATTCGCAGGGATAACATCATATAGCCGTTGCCGTTGGCTACATCATTTGAAACCCGGCTGTCGCTAAATGATAACTGATTGTCGTAAAATGGTAACAACGCAGCCTCCGGGCGCCGCTACCTTTGTTTCAAAATCAGAACTTATGAAACAGCTTAAAACCACCTTGCTGATCAATGCCATCAGCTCCGCTGCCGCCGGCCTTCTGTTAATCATCCTGGCCAGCCTGTTTGCCACTCTTTTTGGCGTAGCAACGCCCACCCCTTTTACAGGAACAGGTATTTTTCTATTGGTTTTTGCCGGCCTTGTGGCGTATACTGCTACCCGGCCGCAGTTGGTGGCTGGTTTGGTGAAATTAGTTACATGGATGGATTTGTCATGGGTACTCGCCAGTGTTGTTTTCGTGATCGAATACGGCGGCCTGATCACACTTACCGGGAGTATCATTATCATAACCATTGCCGCTTGGGTGGCGCTGATGGCCATATTGCAATATAAAGGGATTAAAATGTTCCGTGAAACTAACCATGCGTTGTAGACAGACCGGGATAACACCACGTGAAGAGCTATTGTATGCAATAGCTCTTTTTTTTGTTTACATCAGGAAGATGACCATCTTTTGCCCGTAAGGCTTAATGTGCCGACATCTTAGAGAAAACATGGATGATCACCACTCCGGCTATAATCAACAGCATTCCAATGATCGCCGGTAAATCCAGTTTTTGTTTATAAAGTAAAGCACCTACCACACTTATCATGACTATTCCCACACCGGACCAAATGGCATAGGCAATACCAACCGGCAAAGTTTTTAAAGTCAGACTTAAGAAGTAAAACGCCACAGCATAGCCTGTCACTACAATAACAGAAGGCCAGAGTTTTGTAAAAGAAAGAGATTGTTTCAGGGCACTTGTGGCGATGATTTCTGCGACGATAGCAATTCCCAGATACACATATTTCATGACTGATTCTTTTACCGGCGAATTTAACCAATACCCGCTTAAGGTAGACTTCCAGTTTCTCCAGGGATATGTTGACGCCTTCTCTCACCGGAGTGTTTAGATTCCCATCTTTCCCTTATTTTAGCGGTTTGGCGGTAACGGATGATATCGTTTCACCGCTCACAATAACCACAGCTACCTATATTTTGTTTATATGAAAAAAACGCGTAATCATCCAACGGCACTGCCTTTCCTGTTTCTCTCTGAGATGTGGGAGCGATTTGGATTTTACCTGATCCTCGGTATTTTCCAGCTATACCTGACAGACACTTCAAAAGGCGGCTGGGGCATGGACCGTGCTACTGCGGCGGATATCTTCGGCACCTTTATCGCTTTTGTGTACCTCACGCCCTTCCTGGGTGGTTTAATTGCCGACCGCAAACTCGGCTACAGTAAGTCGATTATCATCGGAGGCATATTAATGGGTATCGGATATATAGGTTTGTCTGTACATAACCTTACTGTATTTTACCTGTCCCTTGCACTGATCTGTGTGGGTAACGGGTTCTTTAAACCTAACATTTCCACTTTGCTGGGGAATGTGTATAATGATGAAAGGTACCGCAGCCGTAAAGATACCGGGTATAATATTTTTTACATGGGTATTAATATCGGCGCTTTTATCTGTAACTTTTTTGCTGCCTTCCTGCGCAATACCATTGGCTGGGGCGCAGCATTCATTGCTGCCGGTATAGGCATGTTCCTGGGTGTGCTGATTTTTGTTATCGGGATGAAACATTACCGACATGCAGATGTACGCAAACCCGAGCAAGAGGGCGATATGCCACTGAGCAGGATTTTCTCGGTTGTATTCCTGCCGGCAATTGTAGTAGGACTCGGCGCCTGGTTTATTCCCGGCAACATCTTCGGGTCCGACTCCACCGATGCATTCATCTTCGCCTGTGTACCAATCGTGTTCTTTTTTGTATCCCTGCTGATGAAAGCGGATGCAAAGGATCGTAAACCCATATCAGCACTGTTGGCCATCTTTGCGGTGTCTATTGTCTTCTGGGCGGTATTTAAACAGAATGGTACGGCACTGACTACCTGGGCACAATATTATACCGACAGGGAAATTCCTGCAGCTATTGAGCAACCTGCGCAACGCCTTTACCTGGTAGAAACGGTGCAGAACAAACCGGATTCCGTCACTGCTTATGATAAAGAATTCAGGGTGGTGCGTGATGCGGCTGGCAAACCCGAAAAAGTGTGGGGTAATGTAGCCTACTTCAAAAATGTGGCACCGGAGAAGATGCCCGCAGAAGGAAAAAGTTTCAGCTTGTACAATACTGAGTTGTTTCAATCCATCAATCCATTTTTTGTCATTACATTAACGCCGCTGCTGGTAGCCTTCTTTGCATTACTGCGGAGACGAAACCGGGAACCTTCTACTCCATCAAAAATAGCGTGGGGATTGTTGATATCAGCATTGTCAACGCTGATGATGGTAGGTGCGGTATATGTATGCAGCAATGGCGCTATTAAAGCATCACCATGGTGGCTGATAGGCTGTTACGGCGTCATCACCGTAGGAGAATTGTTTCTGAGCCCGATGGGATTATCACTGGTGTCCAAACTTAGTCCGGCACGTATTACCTCACTGATGATGGGAGGCTGGTTCCTGGCCACTTCTATCGGCAATAAGCTCTCTGGTATTCTGGCAACATTATGGGATACGTATGATAACAAGGCGAACTATTTCCTTGTAAACTTCCTGCTGCTGGGAGGAGCGGCAGCCGTGATATTCATGATGCTGCGCTGGCTGAACAGGATTTTCAAAGAGTATGTAAAGTAATGATAAATAACTATCCTATCTTACCGGCAACTGATTAATTTCCGGTAAGATAGGATCATATTCCCTTTGCCTACAGTCACATAAAGCCCCTCAATATTGCTTCACCAATTCCATCAACGCCTCCTTCTTTCTACTTAAATATGCCTTGTTTTTTTCCAGCCAGGCAGATTTAGCAGCAACATCTTTTTGGCCATTGGAGATCATCTCCATCACTGATGACATCGCCGGCATCCCCGGTCCTGTTTTATGCGCTACGCTTTGGGCAGGATCAAGTGCTGTCTGTAATTGCTTTTCAGAGATGGTCAGCTCATGCCCTAATCGTTCTTTCGCGGCAGTCTGAATCATCGCCAGGGTAATCTGATCCGCCGTTTTCTTTTCCGCTATCGCATTATTAACAACGGAGGCAATCACCTCATGCGCATCCCTGAAATCAAGGTGGGCGCTCTTCACCAATACATCCGCCAGATCAGTCATGGTGGAGAAGTTTTCCCGGGCGTACCTGGCCATCGTTTCTTTATTGACATGTAAGGTGCTGACTACGCCGGTCATCGTATGGGTGGCAGCCAGAAGGGCATCAAGACTCTTGAGTTCCAGCATCACCCTGACGCCGCTATGCTGATATTCGATGCTGTTTAAGGAGGTCAGCACAGACATGAGTTGCCCGGTGGTGATCGCCGCTGCCTTGCGGGTTCTTTCAAGGGCATCGGGATTCTTTTTTTGTGGCATCATGCTACTGATACCGGCATATGAATTATCCAGTTCTACTGAGTTGTATTCGTCCGTACTCCAGAGCTGCAACTCCGAAGCCAGGCGGCTAAGATCACTCATGAAGATGGCATTATCGGCCGCAAATTCAGCGATATGATCCCAGCCAGCCGCGCCTTCTATCGTATTCACCACAAGCTGGTTAAAGCCCAACAGGTCAGCAACCCTGTACCTGTCCAGCGCCCAGCTGGTGCCACCACTTGCGCCTGATCCCAGCGGACATTGATCTATACGTTCATACAACTGAAGATAACGCACTAAACATTTCGCCAGGCTTTCATCAATAGCTGTTAAATAATGAGCGAGTGTACCTGGCTGCGCCTCTTTTCGGTGCGTGTAAATCACCATCACCGTTTGCAGGTGCYCCAGTGCTTTCGTTTGGATGGCCGTACGCAGGCGTATCACCCCTTCGATCACCTCCAGCAACTGATCCCGTAAGTACATCCGGTTAGTCGTATTGTCGAGGTCATTACGACTTCGACCGATATGCATTTTTCCACCCACGCTGCCCACTTCTTTGATCAACTGCGCTTCATAAGGAAGGTATACCTGCAGGGAGGGATTTTGCACAGCCAGCTTATCTACTCTAACAAGACCATTCAATATACTTTTAGCTTCTTCATGGCTGATGATCTTTTGTTCGGCCAGCATGATCACATAGGCCCTATGCAATAAGGTTTGATAAGGAAATGTAGCGCTGACCAGGTTCTTTGCACTGACTTCATAATCATAAAGCTCCTGGAATTCCGGCGCCTTGGATCCTGAAGTACGACCAATCCGGCTGGCATCCTGTAAATTTTTACTCAAGGTGTTGTTTGAACTTTCCATTGTCCTGCCTTTTTCACTTATCAATTGTGCTTTCAGTTTTAATGGACAAAGCAAGTGTATCACCGCAGCCAGGGCGATCGGATAGTATATTTTACATCTCATAATGGTCGCAAAGTAAGGAAAAACAATAAATAAATGAAACATTGTTGCATTTATTGAGTTGCGATATGCATCCTGGAGAATACCTTTTTTCAATATTCTCTAAAGGCCCATACATTCGCATTTGTCATTCTCAAATCCTTACTACACTAGTTTTGAATATTATACAATAGGCCATACACTCCCTTTAGCTAATCTTCAATTTGCCCCGAAAACACGTTCCCCGAATTATGTTATATTTATAGTAATCAAAATAATCTCTCATGGCAAAACAAATGTCTATTATTCCCTTTACGGGAAAACTCGGCCCTCTCATTGGGTATAAACGCAATGGCAACTACTTCCTGCGCTCCATGCCTGAAAGCGTGCAGCAAACGGCTGCTACCCGCCGCGCATCCCGCCGCTTTGGCATCGCCAGCAGGAAAGGCGCTTTTATCCGGCATGCTTTCTACGGCCACCTGGATATCCATTGTGATGGCGGCCACATCAATCGGCTAAACAAGCTACTCATTGCTGCCGGCGATCATCACGAGGCCCTGACAGGCTTCCGCTTCAATCAGCATACCGGAATAGATCGTTTTTTTCCGGTGGCCCCCCGCCTTTTAAGCAACGGGATATTAAACATTCCCGCACAAACCATCGCCGGGTATAACGGTATGGCTGCCCTGGAAGTAAAAGTGATCGCAACGCGTATCGATTTTGTATCACGTCAGGTGGCAGGTAGCGAAACGGTTACGCTCATGATAGCCCCCGATACTACTTTCCAGGAAACAAATGTTTCACTGGAGGTACCCGGGAAGGGTTCACTGGTAGTCGTTTTCCAGGTAAGATCCATGTACAAGGATAGCCCATCCGGCAACAGAAAATACATGGCGGCAGATATTATTGCGGTGGCAGCGCCACAGGTACCCAAATCTGCTCATAAACGTACCTACCCAAAGCGGAAGATATTGCTTCCCAACCTTACCTATACACACGCATATCCAGCTATCATTCAACTGGAATAAAGCCATCTTGCCTCCGGAGATATTTTGATGAATAGTCCCTTTATACCTGCTTCCTTTCAATAGTCTATTTCTTTCCACAGCTACAGTCTCGTACTGAAGTAGCCCTGCTATGGCCATTTCTGACCTTTATCCATTTACTGATGCAATTTCATCGGCGTTATACATCCGAACGTCACCCCCGCATCAAGTCCACCTCTCCTGCAGGGCTTCTATAGGTGCACAGCGGGTGCTAAGCATAGGCTCGACAGAGCCTAGATAATGAAGAGGTAATGCTAACTATAGTGATGGGGATTCCTAATGCACTATATCTTAAAAGTGTATTAGAGACAATGGAGATAAAATTCCTTCTAAATTTACCGGACAAGAGGCTTAACACCCTGTATGGCTTTCTGATAAGCGGCATCTATATCCTCCCATCTGCCTGCGCTGAAGTAATAGATAGCTAACGCCATCCATCAACTCTAATTGGACAGCCCTTTTATACAAAAGGTATTTAGTTGCTCTAAAACTGGTTATAGTAGCTAATGGAAATGATAAATTCTTTTTTCGCCGCCCGAGCAGCCGGCTAATCATGTCAAACAACCTAAACATAGGTCTTCTTTCAAATACAATTCTTTCACTGGTAATGCAAAAGCTACCCTGTTTGGCACTGTATTTACCCGTGATATAAAGCGCATTTCCCTGGTACAACAAGGTTTCCTGTGGGTTAAGGGGCCACTTTACCTGAATATTATTCATGCTAACTAATGTATGGCTAGCCACAAAAGTATATTTTTATCACTAGCTTAAGGAGCAGATAATGGTTTTATTTATCATTAAGCGTGGCAGGTGGAGTCATGCCACACATCCTGAGATAAATCGCCAGCTGACCATAATGTTCATTCGCATGGGTAAGCGCATAAAACGCGAGGTCCAGCCTGGGGAGCTTTCTCCATCTAAAATCAATCATGTCCATTGCATTTTGATCTGTCAATGTTGAAATTGCTTTACGTCCAATTGAGAAAGAGCTTTTGAGGTATTCGATCACCTCCTTTTTGGTTTTAATACTTTTGGGGCCATTTACATCCTCAATGTCAGCACRTATAGAATCACCGGTAATGACACTCCAGATAAGAATATTATCGGTGGCCAGATGCATGATTTGCCCGGCAAATGTTCGTACCCCTTCGAAATGGGTATTTTTTATATGGAGGCTCTCGGGAGTGAAATTAAACTTGCTCTCGGGCATCGCTTCGGCAGCCGTCAGAATATCATTTTCAATCTTATTAAATTGCCTTTCTATTGCTGATGAAAGCGACTTTTGCCCAAAACAAGAAGCCATCATGATAAGATTGAATGCAAAGAAAATGATCGCTTTTTTAAGAGAGCCCATATGATAACGATTAAATGAATGATTAACAAGGTATAGTTCAGGAATGATCGTTTTGCGCGGAAGGGTAAATGCAATATTTTCAAAAATACTATCTCAAATATATAAAATCATGGTGCTAAAAAAGCTAAAACTTCGGAAAACTAAAAGAAGCTGTCTCATTTATTTACGAGACAGCTTCTTTCAGTTTTCGTTATGATAAAACCCGCTTAGGAAATGTTTTCGAGGTAATTAAGCACCTCTTCTTTTTTCCTGCTGGAAACGGGCACCTGTTCATTGTTCTGCATTTTTAAATACCCCTCCCGGTAGTATTTTTCCACGTAGTGGAAATTAACCAGGTAAGACTGATGGCACCTCAAAAAGCCAGAGGGTACCAGTAAACTCTCATAGTCTTTCAGACCTTTAGAGACAAGGATTTCTCGTTTATTCTTCAGGTAGAAGGTGGTGTACCCCTTGTCACTCTTGCAATACATAATATCTTCTACAGAAACGATTTCTATATATTCAAGGCTTTTCAATGCAATCCGTTTGGGAGCTGTTCCACCCTGGGCCATATAATGTTGCCGGGCTATTTCCAGTTGTTGCTGGCCAACATGCTCCTGTTTCCGTTGGTGGAAACATTTGTTCAGCATTTCCGTTAACGCGGCTTCGTCTATTGGTTTCAGCAGGTATCCGAAAGCTCCCATATTAAGCGCCTGTATGGCGTACTGGTCGTAAGCGGTAAGGAAAATAACCTGGAAACCTTCACTACCTATTTCATGAAATAACCGGAAACTGTCGCCGTCTTTCAGCCTGATGTCCGCTAAAATAATATCTGGTTTCAATGCCGGTATTTCCCTGGCCGCCTGTGCTACTTCAGGGGAGTTCCCAACGACTTGTACAAAAGGAATGCTTTGAACAACCTGTAAAAGGTGCTTCAGAATGAGCGTTTCATCTTCAAGGATATAAAGCTTCATGTATAATTACTTTCTGGTTAATCTTTAATTTCTGGTATTACAATACGCACAGTAACGCCGTGTGCACCGTTATTTTCTTTGTTCTCAATTTCAAATTTTGCTTCCTGTCCGCTGGACTTAAAAAGTGCCTCCAATCTATCTTTAAGGATAATTCCGGCCAGAGATCTTTTCTTTTGCGGCCCTTCTTTCTTACTGATAATGCCTGTGCCATTGTCATCTACCACGATGAGCACCTGGCCATTTTCAGCACTGAATGATACCGTTAAAATGCCTTTGTACTGAATATTTCTGAACCCATGTTCTATGGAATTTTCAATAAAAGGCTGCACTAACATAGGGGGTATCAGTATATTTTCAGGATAAAGATCATCAGCTACGGTTACCTGGTAATCGAAAATCCCTGCAAAACGCATCCGCTGTAGCTGAAGATAATTTTTCAACGAGGTGACTTCCTCCTCCAGGCTGATAAAATCCCTCCTGCTTTGTTCGAGTACACTGCGTAATAGCCCCGAAAATGCAGACAGGTAACGGACAGATTCTTTTGTATCGCCGGAAGCAACAAGGCTTTGCAGGTTCGCAATGGAGTTAAATATAAAATGCGGGTTTAACTGCGCCTGCAGTAATTTTTGCTCCATGTTCAGGCGGCTGTTCTCTGATTGCAGCAATTTGTTTTTTTCTTTCAGGCGATATTGTCTGTGTAGAATGTAGAAGAATAAAAGTATGCCTATGAATACCAGGGATGCCAGTGCCAGCGTCCATCTTTGCTGCCGGATCACTTTTTCGTTCAACGCATTGCGGCTGCTCAGCTCAGCGATATTCCGGTCTTTTTTCTCTGTTTCATATTTTGCATGTATCTCCTCTACCTTAACCGCTTCTATCTTTCTGAGATCATCTAATTCTAAGGCAAAGGCATAATCTGCTGCTTTCATTGCATCTGCATATGCACCTTTCTTTTTATAGGCTTCTATAAGTCCTTTGTAATAACTTGGTTCTTCTCTACCATCTTTGTTTTTCCTGGTAAGGGCAATAGCTTCCCTGTAATAGTGGATCGCCGAATCCAGTTGATTATTACGAATAAAGCTGGTAGCTAAATTATTATACGCATACGGCATCAGGTTATTGCTCTTCTTCAAATAATCAACGAAAACCCTGCTGGCTTCAACGGCTTTTTCAGGCTTGCCCTGCCGGGCGTATACCTGGCATAAGTTATCGTAAGACCGCGCAATGGCCATGCTATCACCTATACTTTTCGCGAGATTACGTGCCTTTACATTATACAACATCATCTTTTCATAATCATCTGCCCTGGAAGCCAGCATGAAAGAAATATCGTAATACCGTTGCCGGATTACCGGATGGGACTTGTAGGGATGATTTTTATAATATCGTTCAGCGTATTCCAATGACTCTTTTCCATTATGGTTCTGATAGTAGGCTTTGGCCATCAGATCATAAAAGCGGTAAGTTAGCCTGCTATTGGAGCTTTCCGCTTTTTTCAGGGCAGAAAGCAAGCCATTCATCACTACTCCGTCTACTGTGCCATTACTGGTCATATTATCCAGGATGCTGTAGGTCTTCAGCATGTCTACTTCTACATCACTCTTCTTTCCGGTCATTTTTCTGTATTCGGCCATTGCGCTGTCCCGCTTTTTTTCCAGGTTGTACCGCCTTGCGCTGAAATAATGATAATAAGCTTGAAGTGTGCTATCAGCCGCATACCGGAGCAGGCTGTCCTCCCTGTAAATAACTTCTTTGTATCCGGCAGATAATAACGTATCCATAGAAATGACCAGGGACAAATAATCTTTTCCGGATGTTGTATCAAGGGTATTTTCGGGATGATGCTGTTGCTGCTTGTTATTCTTGCAGGAGGCAACAACAAGCAGGGTCAAAACACAAAAGAAAGCAAATGACGTTCTCACATTCATCAATGAAATAAATTTAGCTGCGCAAAAAAACGTAAATATATAAACTGATCCCCTTTTATCCCCCGGTTTTATAATCCTAATTATTTTTTAAATGTCTGATTTAAAAAAATAGTGTACGCGACCGGRTAAATATCCAATGGTTTCCATCCCTTATCCGTAGCATCTCACCCTATATCTGCACCCGTTTCCATTCAGATAAAGGATAATATATTGCAGATATGGACTGATAGGCGGCGAATAGCGGTCGCCGTATCCTATCTCCAGGTAGGCGGCCTATACTTGTATCCTTAATTTCTCTCTACAGCATATTTCTAAAGCAGTGTCGAAGACTTATCACCAGATCGAAATGCCCTGGCGGAAAGCTGTTTAAATGAAAAGCTGCTGAAAGTGGTATCACAATAAAAAGAAAATTATGGAATATAATCACCCAAGTTCACTAAACAAAAGTAAATCCGGGCAAAAATATTTACTCGTCATTACTGCCATAGTAATAACCATCATCTTATCCTGCTATTGGCTACTTAGCCGTACAGGCCAAAAGAACAGGCCACAGGAGTCAGCTTCACTCGCACCAATTATCTCCGACAGTACCAATATGAAGCCGGCCTACATTGACTTCTCCCACTCCCCTTTTAGTAGTCTGGATACAAAGACAAAAAAGCTGTTACGTTCCCAAAATTACAGTGATGGTACAACGTATGCGATAACCCGGCATGCGGAAAGAGCCCCTTCCACCATTTGTTATGGAGATTTTGATGCCGATGGCTACAAAGATGTGGCCATTGTGATGGATAATGAGGATAAACAATGCAGCCGCCTGTTGATCATCTGCACGCAAACAGCCACCAAAGAAAAGTTCCTGGCTTTCTCTGAAAACTATGCAGACAAAATAAAAATCAATGCTTTTCCGAAGGGATCAAAGATCATCATGAATAATGAATCACCTGAAACATCGGCCATTGACGGCATTATAGCCATTGGGGAAGATGTAAAACTGGCGGTTGTGTATGATACACATCTGCAAAAATTCAACACCTTTTACCAGGAATAATTTTCAATAAAATCTAGATATGAAAACAATCAAAACAATCCTTTTGTCAGTGGCTGCAATAGCCACTATACTATTTTCAGCTTGTGGAGATAGCGCACCTGCCAAAAACTACTTCTCTGAATCAGGGCTAACACTGGAAACGTTCAGCAACCAGGAATTGAATAATCACCTTAAAAAAATTGAGCCCTTATACAATGAAATGGCTTTTGCTGTTGAGAAAAAAGACAAGGGTGCAGACGCCAGGCTGAGCGCCTCTTTTTCAGACTGGCTACTGCAGGCGTTGTCGTTTAAAGATGCATTACCAGTCGAAGAGCAAAAAAAATTTGACGATGCGCTTGAAAAGATCAACAGCAAATGGGTAGAGAAAAAGAACAAATTATTGTAAGCAAACCGACTGACCAGAAAAGCACAATACGGCCCTTTCATTTATTCCGCTGTGTTACCACCAAAAACAAAAAACCTTGCAGCGCTATATGCTGCAAGGTTTTAATTATATAAGCTATTTTACCGGCTACTCATACCGCAACAGCCTTCTGAGCTGGTAAAAGAATCTTTCGATCAGCCGCAGGTCCTGTGTAACTACCTCTGCATTGCCTTTCAGTTCCTTATCAAAGGGAAGTGTTTTGTGAAAAGATGTCTGAAGACCATTAGGAAGAATGATATTCACATAATAATTACCATCTTTATCGGGTGCATTGGCAATATTCTTTACCCGGCCTTCTACCATACCAAATTCCTGGTAAGGGTAGTTATCCAGTTTCAACAATACTTTCTGTCCCTCCTTTACCTTGCCTGAATTGGTGGCGGGTACCCGCAGTCCGCCGATGAGCATATCTTTATCATCCGGCATTACAGACAACAGTATATCTCCTGTTTTCACAAACTGGTTCTTGCCGATAAATTGCTGAAAGCCCACTACACCAGCCACGGAGGAGGTGAGCAGGTAGTTCTGCTCCCAGGCGTTGAGTGATTTTCTCAACTGTTCGAAAAGCTGTCCGGTCTGCGAACTTAAATTGATCTTGTCTTTCTCCGCATTGATGGTAGCTCCACTCCTGGTCTTTTCAATACTGAGTATACCTTCCTGCAACTGCGATATGGTAATATTGATGCTTTCCAGGTTCTGTCCTGCCTGCAGAAACTTCATTCTTTCCTGGCTCAATTCCGCTGCGGACACTACTTTCTCTTTAAAAAGTTCCTGGTACCTGTCGAACTCCCTTTTAGAAAGTTCATACTTCGTTTCCTCCAGGCTCTTTTGTTGTTGCAGGTTATGTATCCTGTTGCGTGATTCGGTCAGGCTCTTGTTTGCCGCCGCATAGTCCGGGGAATAAGGTTGCAGCCTGGCATACAGTTGCTCATCTGTCAGCGCTTTGGCAAAGGCGTTATAATCTCCCTGGATCTCTCCCAGTTTAAATCCCGCTACTTCGCTGAGCGGAAAATACACCAGTCCCTTGTTACCCAGYGAATCAACAATGCCCCTCAGGCGGATCACATCCCGGTAGTCCGCCGTGGATTGTAATACCAGGAGTATCTGGCCCCGGGAAACTGCCTGATGGTCTGCCACAAATATTTCTTCTACTTTGGTATTGATTCTGGCTTCCAGCTTCTCCGGCGGATTCCGGGATGAAATGATGACCGTGGAAGGAACAAACTCCGGATACTTTATCAGGCAACTCATGAGTAAAATGAGCAACAGTATCAGCAATATGGTGGTATTACCCCAGCGGATCATCCAATGCGGCGGTTGCGTAAGAATATCCTGCACACCTTCCGAATGCAGTTGAATAGTGTCTAGTATATCTTTTTTAGTTTCCAAGTTCCAACTGATTTTTTACGAGTCTGTAATACTCTTTCCTGAGTGATACCAGTTCATCATGACTTCCTTCTTCCACTACTTTTCCTTTATCCAGTACAATGATCTTATCTGCATTTTTAACGGTCGACAACCGGTGTGCGATGATGACGGCCGTTTTCCCTTTTAAGAACTGTTCGAGATTGCCCATGATCGCCTTCTCGGTATTGGCATCCAGCGCGCTGGTAGCCTCATCAAAAAATATATACTCCGGTGATTTGTATACTGCCCTGGCAATAAAGAGTCGTTGCTTCTGCCCACCACTGATGCCAATACCTTCATTGCCAATCTTTGAGTTATAGCTTAGTGGCAAACTTTCAACGAAATCCCTGATACATGCTACATCCACCGCTTTCCTGAGCTGTTGCCGGTTAATATCGTCTATCCCTATGGCAATATTTTTAGCAATGGTATCATTGAATACGTATCCCTCCTGCATCACTACTCCACATTGATCCCGCCAGTACCGCGCTGAAATATGCTGCAGTTGCACATTGCCGATTTTAATCTCCCCTTCGCCGGGCTCGTAGAATTTCATCAGCAGTTTCAGCAGAGTGGTTTTACCGCTGCCGCTGGCGCCTACGATGGCGGTAGTTTTGCGGTAAGGTATGCGCAGGCTCAGCTGCTCAAATACAGGTGCACCTGCACCTACGTACCTGAATGAAACATTATTCAGTGCGATATCCTGTTCTGGTATCTCCACCACCGTCTGTACATCGGCGGGCTCTTCATCTTCCTTGTCATGGATCTCCCCCAGTCTTTCCAGCGATATTTTAGCATCCTGCATTTGTTTAACAAAGTCCATCAACTGTACCAGCGGACCATTCAGTTGGCCAATGATATACTGCACTGCCAACATCATCCCCAATGTAAGGTTGCCATCGAGTACCAGTTTTGCCGCCAGAAAACTGACAAAGATGTCTTTCATCTGGTTAATGAAATTTGAGCCTACTGTTTGCCATTGTTCCAGCGACAGTGACTTTATCTGGATCTTAAACAGTTTCACCTGCATAAATTCCCAGCCCCAGCGCATCTGTTTTTCTGCATTGTGCATCTTGATTTCCTGCATACCATTCACCAGTTCAATCACCTTACTCTGCTCCTGCGATACCTGCGAAAAACGTTTATAGTCCAGTTCTTTTCTCTTCTTAAGGAAAAAAGATATCCATCCTACCGACAAGCAGGCTCCCAACAGGTAGATCAGGAATAACCGGTAGTCATACAGCAACAGTACCACACTGAAAATAACCAGGTTCACCAGGGAGAACAAGGTATTCAGAGAGGAATTGGTCAGCAATTGTTCTATCCGCTGGTGATCATTGATACGTTGCATAATATCGCCGGTCATGCGGGTATCAAAATAGCTGATAGGCAGTTTCATGAGTTTTATGAAGAAGTCGGATACTATAGAAATATTGATCCGGCTGGAGAGATGCAACAAAATCCAGCTACGTACGATCTCTATTCCCATCCTCCCTAAAAACAACATCACCTGTGCCAGCAGCACCAGGTAAATAAAGTTCAGATCATGGTTCTGAATACCTATGTCTACTATGCTTTGCGTAAGAAAGGGAAAAATAAGTGACAGCAGACTGCCGGCAAAGAGACCGATTGCCAGTTGCGCCATCAGCTTTTTGTACCTGAAAAAATAACTGAACAGGAAAGAGAAATCCTTCCTGCTACGCGGTGCTGCTGCATCAGCTTCATTAAATGCGGGGGTAGGGTCCAGCAGCAGGGCAATTCCTTCTTCATCCCGCTCCTGCTTACCCCGTCCTGCCCAACCATCGATGAACTCCTGTTGGGTATATTTCAGCAACCCGTAAGCAGGATCGGAAACATACACGAATGTTTGCCCACCGGTTTTTTTTATCTTGTAAACAACAACAAAATGTTGTTGCCCCCAATGACAAATGCAGGGCAACGGCGCCTCTTCCATCAGGGTAATGAAATCTATTTTAACCGCCAGCGATTTATAACCCAACCCCTCGGCTGCAGCAGACAATCCCAGCAAAGAACTTCCCTCCCGCGTGGTTTCTGCCAGCGACCGGATGGTCTGAATATCTATTAATCTGCCGTAATGCTTACTGATGATCTTTATACAGGTAGGACCACAATCCTTCCCGTCCGGCTGCATATAAAAAGGGAATGCTTTCAGCTTCATATTAATTGATTGTCTCTTCCAGCCCATACAAGGCGATGGCTGCATGCTTCAAAGGATTCTCTGCCCATTCCTCCCAATTATTGGTGTACGGATCGTAGCCGCATTTAAGTGGTCTCGAATAAATATCCTGTGGATCTTCCAGGTAAGCCCTGCAATCAGTGCATACATGTCTGAACTCACAGTCTTTACAACCCGCTATTTCGTCTTTACGGATTTTTCCATACCGGTGAAACGCCTCATTATCCAGCACTTCCTGTAAGGATGTTTCCTTCACATGCCCGAAGTGTTCCCGCATAGAAGGACAGTTCCTGATATATCCATTCAGATCTATACTCAGTTTTCTGTTCAGGCAGGTGTTATAATGCTGGCTCTCCGTGAACAGCTCCATATTTGAAGTGAAATAGTTTGTACGGATCTCACCACAAGCCAGGCAGGAATTGATCTTATTGCTGAAGAATACCACCGGCACGGAACCGTCGAATATCTTTTCCGACTTATCAGTCGGTGAGGAATGTATCAGCAGCGACTTTACCCGCGGATATTGTTTCACGAGTTTATCCAGCGTCCGCAACTCCAGCGTATCATCATATGGCAACACCAGTTTGATGAATCTCAGGGTGGTGCCGTTAAATATCTCCAGCAATTCGCGGATCTTACCTAATGCCGTTTTCCCGTAATACCTGATCTCCAGCCCCTGCACATGCAAATCGAACAGTTGACGGAAAAAACTCGTGGTGTAGTTGATGTCTTCATTGTACTCGATGATTACATTGGTAATATCAGAGTACCGGTCCCAACTGAGCTCCAGTGGCGTAAGTTCCTGCAACAACTGGTGATCTGTAAATCCCAGTTCTTTGCTGATCAGGAAATCAATGTAGCCGGTAATGGCCTCCCGGTTATCTTCCCCGTAATGCGTCATACATTCCTCAATGGAATGTTGTTGTAAAAAAATGAGCACATCAGCAGTATCGTTGGGGATATGGTAAAACTTGCGCATCTGCAGATCGCAGAGTAGCGACATACGGGCTCCCTTCACGAGCCGGCAGTTTGCATATAGATTAAAGTATTGCATCATCAGAATTTGGAAATCACTTTATAAAAATTAAAAAGCTCGAACCCTTCGGATTTTATTTTCGGGGCTTTTTCAAATTTGAGGATGGACCTGGTTGTCTGCTGCTGATCTTTTTCCAGGAAATACAGCGACAAGGGCAGTCCTTTCTTCTCTTTCAGGTTACTGATGAATTTCTTTTTCATGGGCGCTATTTTTATGGAGCCATTGTGCTAATTTCTTTTCCAGGTAATAGTTGCAGGGATAAGACACCATGCCGAACTGGCCTACCGGGTTAATTTCGAGGAAATGATAGTTCCCCTGCATGTCTACCATCAGGTCAATGGAACCTGTTTTGAAGCACAGCGATTTCATTAACTGGTCCAGCTTAAGTTCCAGATCAGCCGGGAGTTTATAAGGCACTGTTCTGTTGGGCCGCTGGTTGTCGTAGTTCCGGAAATCATCTTTTGTCTTCCGGTTATTCTGGGAAAAAATAGCCATAGAATGGCACTCGCCATCCAGGTAAAAAGTACGTATCTCAAACTTCTTGATAATTTTTTCCTGTATCAGCGAGGGGAAGAATTTTTCAGGCACCTGGTGCAAATTGGCTTTGCTAATGGTTTTGGTAAGCATCTTGTATTGTCCGCCTTCGGTGTCTTCCAGGAAGATGCATTCACTAACAGGTTTTACAATTAGTTCCGGGTGGCTTTCCAGCAGGTGTATAACGGCTGCTTTGCACGTCACCACATCTGTAAATGGGGTATCAATGCCGCATTTGCGGGCAAGGTGCAATACGTGTAATTTGTTCAGGTTATCTTCTGTCACGGGGTCATTCAACCACTTCTGCCGGTCGATGGTATAAAACAGCAATGAATGAAGTCCGCTGAACTCATCCACCATAAAGCGTTTCAGGGTGTACTGTGTGGGAAAGTCTTCTTGCTTAAGACTGTATTTAACGGGAAAGTTGCCAATCTTCCTCCGGTACCAAACGGTAGCTATTTCGGTATTGCCGGGCAGATCGCTCAGGTGTTGAATATGGAATAAGTCTTCCCCATTCACCCGCAGGTAGGGTATCCGCAAATGGTTCAACCACTGGCAAACATGGTCAGTAGTGCCTTCCAGGTGCGATTGACTTAATATGAGGATTTGCTTGGACATGGTATCTAGTTGATTACTGGTAGTAAGGACTGCCGGCAATAGCCGGCAGTCCTGGGGTTTCCGGTCACAACAATGGCCGAAGATGATGTTTATTATTTACCATCAGGTCTGTGGTCGCACAGGTAAACATCCGGACCTGAATAATGTGTAGGCGTGTGAACAGTGGTGCCACAGCTTTCACCTGCATCAGAAAAATCGTTGGAGATAGAAGCGGCCCTGCCTCCTTTGATTGTTTCCAGAGATTCTACTTTCTTTGCATTCAGTTTTGTTAACTTTTCCATAGTTTTTAATTTTTTAAAGGTTTACGTTTTGGAGAGATTACTTAGGGTCTTTACGGGTGTCAGTTACCCAATGYTGACCATTCCACGAAGCATAATTTTCTGTGGTTATTTCCTGATCGTCTACTGAAAACTCAGGTAAAAATGCGTATCTGCCGCCTTTTACAGTTTCCGGAGTTGCTACCTTTTTGGTAACCAATTTTTCTAACTGTTTCATGTGATTTGATTTAAATTCTGGTTCAAAATTAGGCGGCCAGCGTAACTCCACCGATGCTGAAAACATATCTGGATGGTTGCGATCCATATTCGTAGTACTTTGCGAAATAATTGCAGTGGCAGGCAATCTACATTTGAGAAATGGAGCTATTAAATACCGGGAAGTAATTGGCTAAAATAAAAAAGCGTGCTACCATTCAAAAAGTCATCACGCTTTCTGGCCTTAATATTGAAACCAAACCTGATAATAACTATTGCAAGTCTTATTTATTACAGAGGCTTTCGTTCGTTAGGAAGGAAAGCCTTTTGCACATCATGTATTTTCAACACACTTTACCTGCTACCGCAGAGAAAAAACATATACACTGTAAACCAATAGCAGCAACGATTACAGGAATATTATATTTCTCCGTTTTTTTAAAAAATATAATATACTCATGCCATAGATTTAATAGGAATAAATATATATTTGGGCGAGTTTTAAACCCTCATTACTATTTTATGAAACGCACCAAAATCCATGTTAACTCAACCCTCGCCCTGCTGTTAGCAATTGTTACCATTACAAGCTGTAAAAAAGAAGACCTGAGCAAAAGTCCAGTAGCACCGGAAAACACTGTAGCGGTACAAGCCGTAGAAGATCACCTTACTATCACGCCCGAAAGACAAAAGGTGATCGATTTTTTCAACAAGAACAAAAATGCCCGTGGTGAAGCCTCGGGTGCGGTAGCAGCTGCCAGTTACCGTTCTTTTACAATTAACTATTCAGGTAGTGTTCCTAATGACATCAAAGCTTTGGTAAATGGAGAAATTGACCAGCTCTACAACACCAGCATTACCAGTACCACCAAATCACACATGACCGGCGCCCCTATCAATGTATATTCCAGCCCCGGTAGTGGTGATTTGTTTTACACCAACGGTAACGTATACATTGTAAATTTTGCTACTTACCGTAGTGTGCATACAGGTCCGGGTAATGTTATCTTTCACGAATTATTCCACTATCTGCATGACCGGTGGGTTTCTGGTGGATTTAACAATTCTACCATTTACAACCTTTACAGTGATGCCTACTACGCAGGTATTTACCCTTCCTCCGCTTATGTGCTGAGTAACCAGGCAGAATATCTGGCGGTTTCATCGGAAGCTAATTACTGTAACACCAACAGGCCTCCGTACAATTCGGCTACACTTGGTTCGCTGGATCCTAACTGTAAAAGTTACCTCACCACCAATTTCTAATCTGCTGTACATTTTTTTCAAGAACCGGTTGCTCCCTGGCAGAGAGCAACCGGTTTTTTTTGCAACTTTCACAGATCACTAAAATGGATATTAAAAATGTGATGTAGGTCACACGGTCGCCTGAAATTTCCTGCCGTACTTTGCTGGGTGATTTCAAAACAACATCAGCCTGGTTGATTAACAAAAGAAAGCACTTAATATTGTAAAAAATGAAGACAACAAATAATACCATCCATATGCCGCCGCTCGGGTTTGGCACCCTGATTCCTGATGCAGCCGAAACCATCACTGCTACCAGGAACACGCTGGAAGCAGGATTTCGGCACTTCGATTGTGCGGAACGATACCGGAACGAACGCGAGGTAGGTGAAGCGTTGCAGGCTGGACTTGCCGCCGGAGGTATTGCCCGCGAAGACATCTTTGTCACCACAAAGTTGTGGAACACAAATCATCGGCCCGACCGCGTTAAACCGGCATTCGAGGCGAGCTTGAACAGACTCGGGCTGGAGTACCTGGATCTCTATCTCATTCACACACCGTTTGCTTTTCAACCAGGGGATGAGCAGGATCCGCGGGATCAAAACGGGCAGGTCATTTACGACCACGACATAACTTTGTCCGACACCTGGAAAGCGATGGAGCGCCTGGTGGATGGTGGCAAATGCAGGGCTATCGGATTGTCTGACATCAGCCTGAACGAACTGTTGCCGCTCTACGAATCAGCGAGAATCAAACCCGCTGTAGTCCAGGTCGAATCACATCCGTATCTGCCGGAAACGGAATTGCTGGAGTTCTGCAGGGAGAAGGATATAGTGTTTTTAGCGTTTGCACCATTGGGTCATGGAATAAAGCCCGGGCCGCTCGAAGATCCGGTCATTTTATCGATTGCTGCACGGGTTGGAAAAACGCCAGCGCAGGTATTGCTGGCCTGGGCCATCCAGCGTGGCACAGCTTTGCTGACCACACCCAGAACTGCCGCCCGGGCGAGAGAGAATTTTGATATCTCTTCCTTGCCGGAAGACGCATTTGATGAAATCAATCGCATTCAAACCAGGCAGCGATTCAACGAAGTAGTGAAGACAGGTGTGCCGGGTTTCATTGAACGCGTTCATTGAACGAAAAAACCAAACAACTGATTCTGTCTATGGAAGAAGCACAAATACGCGAAGCCCTGAATACGCACTGGCGTGCATCGGCAGCCGGCGATGTAAACGCCGAACATGATATTTATGATGATGATGTTATCTGTGATTATCCCCAGTCAGGTGAGCGAATTTCCGGACGATACAATTTGCAGGCATTACGGAGCCATCATCCTGGTAAGCCCTCCGGCTTCCATGTCAGGCGAATTGTTGGAGCAGGTGATCTCTGGATTACGGAATACACCATCAACTACCAGGGGCAATCAGCATTCACCGTGAGTATTATGGAATTCCGCAACGGGAAGGTTATACACGAGACTCAATATTTCGCAGATCCTTTCGAGGCGCCCGCCTGGCGAAGTCAATGGATTCAATCAGGCACTAATTCAACTAAAAAAAAGCCACATAAATAGCGTGATTTATGCGGCTTTGGGTGGTGATATATAATAGAGGGATGATAGTATTATTTCTTTCCCAGCTTAAGTAACCAATTGGCAAACCTTCCGATTTTTTTCACCCTGCAATTGTGAAAAGCTGTAAGTTGCCAATCGCCCGAATCATTTCTAACCCATACGGTTGTGTTAATGGATTGGCGGCTTTCCGGAGCCTTTTTCTGCCAGCGAAAACGGATGGCCCCTGTGGCAATAACAATAGCTGTTGTTTCATTTAAAAAACGTACCTGATTAATTTCTCCTTCCAGTTTCGCACCCCTGAACATAAAATTGTTCATCAGTTCCTCATGTACCCGTATGTATTCCTCCCTGCCTTTCAGATGTGTCCCGTTAAAGGTGATATAGTCGCAGCCTTCAGTCAGATAGCGGCTTGCGGATCTGAAATCCAATGTTTCAAAGGAGTTACTAATTTCAAGGTTGGCCCTTTTTATGGCCTCGATGCTTGCCTGGTTGTCCATGGTTTATTTTTTAATCTGAAACAAAGTTAGCTGGCCACCTTTTCGTTCAACAGTACATTTAGGTGAGTTTCCATCCAACACCGGTAAAAACGGGGTTATTACCGGTAATTCATTATTTCCTGTCATTATCAGCCACATCAAAAAAGCGTTCACCGGATAAAAACAGCACTTCATAGCCCCCTTTAATTACATCACATATTTCCGGGTTAGATAAACTGGAATTTGCTTAACTTAACTCGTATAAAATTGATTTATCTATCCCTCAAGGGTAAATTAGTTCCCTCATGAAACCCTCATTTTATCTATGACACTACCACTAACAGATCCCACGGGCATTACAGGCCCGACAGGCCCTACCGGGCCACAAGGTCCCACTGGCCCGCAGGGAGTTACCGGCATACAAGGTGAACCTGGCAAACAGGGGGATCAAGGTCCTACCGGAATTATGGGTGTTACCGGACCGCTTGGCGCCACTGGCGTACAGGGAGCCACCGGCATTCAGGGCGTTACCGGCGTACAGGGTGTTACCGGCTATCCGGGCAATACCTGGAGTTATGCCATCATGAATGGTCTGACCGGACCGGAAGGGCCACGGGGCCTCACCGGTGTACAAGGCGTAACAGGTGTGCAGGGTATGACCGGTGTAGGTGCTACAGGTGTACAAGGCTTCACCGGTATCCAGGGAGTTACGGGTGTACAGGGCATGACAGGTGTTCAGGGCATGACCGGTGTAGGTGCTACAGGTGTAGACGGCGCCACCGGCCCACAGGGCTTCACTGGTGTACAGGGTACAACAGGCTTAAACGGGGCAACAGGCCCACAAGGTGTAACYGGTGTAGGTGCTACCGGARTAGATGGCGCCACCGGCCCACAGGGCTTCACTGGTGTACAGGGTACAACGGGTTTAAACGGCGCTACAGGCGCACAGGGCTTCACTGGTGTACAGGGTACAACGGGTTTAAACGGCGCTACAGGCGCACAGGGCTTCACCGGTGTACAAGGTGCAACGGGTTTAAACGGTACAGGTGCAACCGGCCCACAAGGCTTTACCGGTGTACAAGGCACTACCGGATTAAACGGAGCAACCGGTGCACAAGGTTTCACGGGTGTACAGGGTGCTACCGGCTTAAATCTGCCTGGCATCACCGGCCCGCAAGGCTTCACCGGCGTACAGGGTATGACCGGACTACGCGGACCTACCGGACCCTCAGGTGGTGGTAGCGGCAACTTTACACTGGGAGACCTGGCAGAAGAACAATATGCCCGCGACCTCATGCTCTACAGGGTATCCTATAGCATTCTATGGATGGGTGCCTGGCGTTACCAGGTCCATACCATCCTGGTAAAAGGCGTACCTCACTTCCTCAAACGTGGTATCCTGGATACAGATGCTTCTACGAACGTACAGTTCATGAACAGGTACCAGAGCTTCGATTATTACATCTACCAACTACTTATTAACTATTATACCTGCCTGAAGACACCCGGCTGCCAGCCAGGTAACCTTCCATCCATTATTACCGTCTTCGATCAGTTTTACAAACTACGAACGATGCCACTCCATGAGGATCCTGCTGCTATGAATACCCTCGATCAGGCCATGGGCGGACCTGGAAAGATGGATACATTCCTACCAGGGAAGATCGGCGATCCTTTTCCTACTGTTGATCCTGCCTACACAATGGACTCCTCGTTTATGGATGCCCTCGCGGCAAACATTCTCCGGAAAGGACAAGACTCGCCTGTCATGCAACTGTTGAAGCTATTCTTTGTTAGTCGTTAATTTCATAACATGTACACCCCCTTTCAGCCAGACAGCAACCTGTATCTTCCCGACCCGGTTCCGGACCAGATCAGCTATTGCTATTACCTGCCCGGCACCGAGAAGCCGGCGCAGCTTTCCCTGGAAGACAGTTGGAGTAAATACAAAGGATATTACATCTTTCTGTATAACCCTATCGACCATACGAAAACGGATTTGCTGACTGCCCTGGAAAAACAGCTGTCGGAAACCACTGTTCTCAAACAGCCAGCCCATACAGGTGCTGCCTGGTGGATGAATACGGATCAGCACTCCGGCCTGCAAAGTGTACTCCAGGCAAAGATGACGGACAATGGCATCCTGGTGCAGGAAGGAGTACAACTGGGCTTCGGTACTTACCAGTTTCCACTTTTCGTTGATGCGCCGCTCCTGCTCAATGCGGATGGCCATCTTCAGACCGGATACCCCAACGTAACCGGCGCACAAACGGCCGCTGTTGAAAAAAGTATATCCATAGCCGTTAGTGGTGATATGGCCGGCGTACTTACCGGTCAGGTAATGATCAACGACTTCTCTTCCGCTGAATATACCGGCTGGTCCGCCGGCTTCCGCTACAGCATGACAGACATGGACACCGGCAACCTGTGCAGCCAGTACTATCCGCTGTTTGCACCCACGCAAGCTACCACCTACTGGCAGTTTAATGTACACTGGGACCCACTCCATCCGCTGAACGATTCCCGCTCCTATCTTACATTCACCGGCATTTCCTTCGGACTGGAAAAAATTGCCGGCACTGACGATCGTTTCCAGATTGTTCCAGGGGGCGATGGCATCATGCCGTCTTATCTGCGTACGATATACGGACAGCCCATTTCTCTGCAACCTGTTACCGCCGGCCCTTCACCGGCACAACTTGTGTTTCAGACATATGCCGATCCGGCAACACCAACCGCTTATTACCTGGCACCCAAAGGAGCATTTACCCTCGGTGTACAACAGGAAAACGCCGCTGCCTGCCAGCTATTACCGGGACTTGCCGGCACAGAAGCTATTTCATTTACCTCCGGTGATCAGATCATTTTTTATCCGGGTAACGCGGCTTATGCCAGCGCTGGACTTAGCAGTGAAGAACTGGATACCACCTACACCGTATCCTGGGCCTTTATTAAGGCAACAGGCAATCATGCACCGGTGATATACGCCGCCGCACCTACCGTAGCCAGCTTATACCAGCCCTCCAACACAACCGGCCTGCTGGATGCTTTCTATAACACCACTGCACAATTGCCCGTTGAAGGCACTGCTGCCCTCAGTTTTCCGCTGGCACCATATGCAGGCCTCGGTGCCTCAAAAGGAACTCCTTTTTCTCCTGACAAAATTGCTCCTTTTGAAACTAAGCTAATAGCCCCTGCAAGAAAAAAGCAGATGGATACAATGCCGCTTCCGAAGCTATCCAATGCGGATGCACCTTCCGTTGTAACCACCACCCCGCAAGGGTTACTGGCTACCATCGCAGGCTTAAACTGGCAGGAAGTGCTGCTGGCACATAACACGGAAATACCTACGGACCTGCGGTTCCTAAACCTGCCGGCGCCACTGCGGAATGCATTACAAACAAATAATCTTTTCCTTGTTATCTCTGACAATAAAAATATTGGCACCTTTGATAACGCACTTTCCATAGAAGGCTGGCAGTTTAATATAGACATACCGGCGCGCAATCCCGCAAGTGATCCGGACCAGCGAAATATCCTGATCATGAAATTCCGCCCCGGCGCACTATTTGACCTGATCGCTGATCTTACTGCGTGGACGGACCCATTATCATTCAACTACGATAACAACCAGTTGCAGGGCACGCAAACATGGTTACTGAATTACTGTATTGATGCACAGTCGCAACAAGACGAACCGCAATACGCCAATTTCCTGAACATCCTACAAGACCCTCAATGGTATGGCATTCTCGCGCTGAAGGTAGACATCAACCTGGGCAACTTTCCGAAAGATCTCCGCGGGCTGCTGGGCGCCATGGACCTGAAACGCTTTTATGCGCACCATGTAGGTGTGCAGGTAAATTTTGTTACACAGGATGCCCAAAACCTGGACAAACCCATTGCGATAAAACGCAGTAATATGTTCGGGCTGATCAACTATACAGATCCTTCCTATAAACGGGTACAACAAAGCAGCGGCAATAACGGCAACGGCAATACGCAAATGATCAGTGATACCAACAACAGTATGCAGGATGCCACCTACAGCTATAAGGTGCTCTTTCTCCAGATTATTTTTGCCAATACCATCATCACTAATTTCGACAGCAAACTGGAACTCACGGCCCGTAAGTGGTTTGAAGAAGCCGCATCACTGAATCCACCAGGCACCAAGCCAGATGATACACCACTGCCTGCCAACTACTCCATGATCTTTGATGGCCATTATGAAAACCATGACGGCCACCGGACCTATACTTTTCTGACCCGCAAGGGGCTTTCCTATCAGTACTTCCTGAGCAGTGCAGTATTGAATTATACGGACTTCGTAAAAGCGCAGTTTCAGACGGTAAATTCCGTCCCGGAAAAGGCGGTTCCCACTACAGAGCTGGTGACTTCCAAGTTCACTTTCTATGGTTATCTCAATTTCCGTGACCTGGAAAATTTTGATGGCTTTTCTTTCGGCGCGCCCAAAGGCCAGGAACTCGTACCCGCGAGAGGGTTATACTTCTCTAATCTTGCATTGGACGTAAGTTTCAAACTGGATACAAAGCTGAACACCACCAGTGGACTGTCTATCTCCCTGAATACTGCCAATACCGCTTTTGATCAATCACTCAGTACCGTGCGCGACAAAAGTTTTGCCGCAGCATTCCCGATAAGTCCGAACGACATTCTGCAAGGCAGCGGGGATAATACGCCAAAGAAGCTGAACTACCTGCAGGTGGTACCTCCGGTTAATTTCACCACCGGCGGTTTGCAGGACACCTGGTACGCTGTCAACTTCGACGTGCATTGGGGCGGGCCCGGTGCGCTGGCAAGTGAAACGGGCTTTATACCACAACTGCTGCTGGCATGGAGCCCTGGCGCTGACGTAGTTAACGTAGGCATCTTCCTGCGGCTACCCGGTTCCGGCGGTGGTAATACCTTCAGCATCCAGAATGTGCTGAAGTTGTCTGCCGGCCCTTTTCAAATAAAGAAGGTAGTGCATGACGGTGACAAAGTGAGTTATAATTTATTTCTGATAAACCTCTCTCTGAGTTTGTTTGGACTGAAGCTACCGCCTGCGGGGAACGTAAACCTCGTATTGCTCGGTGATCAGGAACAACCCGGCTCGCTGGGATGGTATGGTGCATATTTAAACTTATAAACAATGAGACCTGTTTCTTTTGATGCTAATCCGGACTATGGGATACCTAAGTATATGCGGACCAACACGCAGGCTATCCGTAATGGACTGGCCGTTAACGGTATCAAGCCCGCCGTTGGGAAAAGCTCTTACCTGACGCAACGGGTGCTTACCCTGCTCCAAACGCTCACATTTTCTAATGATGGTGAAGACAATTGGACGAATTTAAGTCAGGTAAACCAGGGCCTGGTTATTTCCCTGATTAATTACTTCAGTAAGAACGATGGCGTAAACTATGGAAATGCCCGTGGGTCATTGATTCAAAACTACGGACAGTACTGTAATTACTGTGGTATGAATGTACAGGATTCTTCCCTGGCAGTGGAACACCGGCTTCCCAAAGCAGAATTCCCGGGACTGATGCTGGAGTATAAGAACTTCTTCCTGGCATGCCCTATGTGTAATTCCTACAAGGGCTCAAAGCCATCTTTTACCACCTGTAAAAACTGGGCAATACAGAAACAGGGTATTCCGGCCCCCAACATGCAAGAAGTAGGCGATGGCGGATACAACAGCCAGGTCTGGCCAAATCGTCCGACAGCCTACACCGGGTTTACCCCTGTTCTGTATAACGAAGGCACTGATACCGCGGTGCCGCTGCAATATGCACTGAACATCAATAATGACGTAGTAAATACCGACAACAATACCGTACAGGCCATACTCCCGGGATACAAAAACGGACAGGAGGTAACAGTGTCTGTCAGGTTTGAATCTGTTAACGCCGGGATACCGGGGCAACGGGAAGACAATTTCATCGACATTGTCAACCTCAATTTCACGGAGGCGGATAATTACTCAGACAGGCGTGTTACCAACAGAACGGTTGCCTGGATGAATGCGCTGCTGACCATGTACAGACTTCGGGGTTTTCAGCCTGGCTCGGCTGAATATGACTACATGGTAAAACAAATTATTTCCACTGCACAGGCGGCTGGTTACTACAGCATCTGGGCATATGTTTTTTATCAGAAATCCCCTCCCACAGTACAGGATTCAGTATATACTCAGTTCAAAACAAATACAGCAGATCCTAACCTTCCGCAAGCCTATTTCCCAGGCACCGATATTAACAATATGCCTTAAAATAAAATCCATGAGACCAGTCAATAAAATATCTCCTCCTATACAGCAGTTACAACAGCAAAGCGGCACTGTAAAACCGGGCACTGTTACAAATGCATTGATAGATACCATCGGCAACTATTGCTCCTTTTGTGAAATGCAACTGAGCGGCTATCATGTGGAACACCTGCGATATTATGCTGCCTGGCCAGAAAGCGTGGACATATCCATGTGG
Organism: Chitinophaga sp. 01L420; assembly: GCF_056399985.1. NCBI lineage: Bacteria > Pseudomonadati > Bacteroidota > Chitinophagia > Chitinophagales > Chitinophagaceae > Chitinophaga > Chitinophaga sp. 01L420. Next base: position 95,299 of record NZ_JBFTSK010000025.1, on the reverse strand, counting down.
GAGGATCTGTTGCTGATCTGCAACGACTGCCGGAACAACATCCGCGTACCTGCACTCAATACACTCAGTGCCGATGCCCTGCTGTGGCCCGACAGAGATCTGTCCTTCAACCTGTATAATAGTCCCCTGCACTATGAACTGCGCCCGGTAAAATATGTGGTCGTTAATGCAGATGATGATCGAATACTGGAAAAGAATATGGAACTGGTATTTGTGGTAGCCAATCCTTCAGCACCACAAGCACTGTACGAAAAGGCCTTCAACACCATCAACCATTTCCAGCTAAATATGAAGCTGGAATATTACGATGCTGCTACCAATGAACTACGTATACCCGAGACCGTACATCTTCAACATGCCGACAACCGGATGTTCAAACGTACGGAGGCATGGCACAAAGCCGTGCATGCGCTGGAGGGGTTACGGGGCATGGACAGTATACCCGATAAATCAGAAAATCACGCCTTACTCCGACAGATGCTGGTAGACCAGATTGCCATGACAGCCTGGTATTCCGGTAATTGGTCGGTGTGGATGACCGTACTGCACCAGCAAACAAATGACACGGCACTTACCCAATCTGTATTACTGAGTACCGCCCATCCTTTCCCGGGAACGAGAAATGAAAACAACCGTTTATTCACGGCAGAATAAACAGCCTCAACACCATGAAGACAAACATAGCTATAGCACCGGTGGCTAATCCGCGGATTCAGCAATTGCAGCAGAAAATCACCTCTCTGCAGGCGTTTAGCGAGGCATCCATTGAGTCCCCCGATATTATCAAACTGCTGAAGCAGCTGATAAAGACAGATAATATCCCGCTCACCAGCACTGCATTCAGTAACCCGAACGATAACGCGCTGCAGGTAACTGCTACGGCTACCCTGTTTAGTCTGCAGATAAAAATCAACACCGTTTTTACGGTAGATGAAAACAGCAAACTGTCCATGACAATGAACAGCTATGCGGATCTGTCCATGACGTTGAGCGCTATATACGAAGCTGGACTGGTACCTGCGAGCAAGACCCCGGGCCTCGTGCCGGCAGTTCCCATCGATGGACTATCTTTTGTATTCGATTCCGCCGCCGGTGCTTTCACGCTTACAGGCACCGGAGAAAAATGGTCCTTCCTGGGTTATACAGATCTTTACGTAGATGCACCTACACTTCGTGTAGTCAATACCGTAGGCAAGGAAGGCAGTGCATACCAGTGTATCGCCGGCGGTTCACTGGTCAACTCCAAGGGTACCGTAAACGTAGCCATAGAAATAGGCCTGCCGATAGGCGTCGGCGGCTGGTACCTCTCCCTGCCCAAACCTACTCCACTGAGCAACGGCGTGGCGATATTGGATGAACTGACCGGCATCTCCATATCAGGCATTTTGCCGGAACAGTTTATATCTGTGCTGGAAAAAATTGAGCTGGATGCATTTTATATCGGATTTGATCCGCAAACCAAATCCCTCAGCGTGGTGCAGGTAATGGTTAGTTCAAAAGCTCCCTGGGAGATTGTAAAAGATAAACTCAGGATGGAAGAAGGCATCACCTTAACGTTGACGGGCCAACGATATAAAGCAACAGATCCACTCGCCTTTTCCGGCAGCATCAAAGGCACCGCCGCCGTTAATTATGCCAACCCCGATGAGAAAGTACAGGCATCCGCCACCATTCCCATCCCACTCACAGATGATTGGGATATTACACTGGCGAACGATAAAGAACCACTGGGCATCGGAAAACTGATTGCCATTGTCCCCGGTGTAAAAGGATTCTTACCTAAAGGGCTATACGAAAAACTCAATGAAATTGTATTGGAGTACCTGACCATACGCTTCAGGTTTCAAAACGGTTTCTCTTTTACCAAAGTAGCATTTGCCATCCATTCCGCTAACGAATGGACACTGCCTATGCTGCAGCAGGCCATTTACCTCGACAAAAACTTCCGGCTTGCGCTGGACATACCATTGCCCTACACTGCTGCAGGCACCAGCGGCGAGCTCGCAGGCGTACTACAGCTGGACGATGGCAATGTATCCATTCCGGTGAGGCTGGCTAAAACACCGGAAGCAACCAATTGGGTGCTGAACGTTACCAGTGAAGAAATTCCGCTGCCTTCTATCAGCTCCCTTAGTGGTATCCTGGGCAACAATGCACTTGTTTCCGCATCTCCACCGGGCCTGATGCAAATTGGCAATTTTGTCATCAGCGATCTTGACCTTTCCTGGCAGTTCGGAGAAGTATCTAAACTACTCCGTTTTGCTTTTACCATAGCATCCACCCCAGACTCTCCCGCCTGGAACCTGGTACCAGGTTACTTTGAACTCACCAACCTGCTGGTGAGTCTCGCCATTAACAATACTTCTGTCAGCGAAAAAGATATTTCCGGTAATATAGAAGCTACTGTTACCTGGATACTCAATAAAGCAACAAACAAGAAACTGGTGCTGGGCATGTCCGCCACCAAGCCTTCTTCCAATGATCCCTGGAAATTTGCAGGTACACTGGAAGAAGAACTGGATCTGAAAGAACTCCTGCTGGCACTGCATATGCCGCAGTCTGTAGTAGACATTCTTCCTGGCCTGAAGATCACGCAGTTCGATCTTTCCATTGAACCGTCTTCCGGTTCCTTCTCCGTTGCGATGGCCATTGCGCCTACCAGTACATGGACCATCCTCACCATTGGCGGCATGAACCTGCAAATGGATAATATAGGTTTTTCTGTAGAGAAGTATGATGAATACCTGGATATGGCGGCGAACGGGTCGTTTAACTTCGGCACCGATAGTCGCAAAGTAATAATCGCACTGGCTGCTGCCTATAGCCAAAAAAACTGGAGCTTCTCCGGCAGCCTTGATAATACGGGAGCTGACGGCATTACCGTCAATGAAATACTGGCCAAATATATTCCGGGTATTGACGACAAAAGTATTCCGCAGGTAAAAATCAGCCAGATTGATGTGGCTATGGTGAAAGGCACTACAGAAACTGATACCCCCTACAATACACTCGATTTCACACTGGGCGGCAGTCTTACGCTATTCGACAAACTGACCTTTAATGCCAATGTAGATGTCAAATATGACTCCAGGATACTGGCCAGTCCGTATAACGGCACCAAAGTACAGGGTACGGTACTTTTCGGAGGCCTTACCTTTGATGCAGTAGCCACTTATAACAGCGGCGCTTTCAGTCAATTCAGCTTCCTCCTGACCTTCAAAAACATTATCGCCAAAGCGGATGTCACCAACAACGAAAAGGAACTCCGATTTGAATTCGGTCTGCAATCCACTAATCCTAATCAATCGCTATCCCTGGGCGATGTGATCTCCAGCCTCGTGGAAGCCGCTACCGGCGAGGTAGCTGTGATTCCGTCACCATGGAATTTCATCAACAATATTCCTGTTAATAATATCAATTTTGTTTTCCAGCAGGATAAAGTCACCAATCAAAAAACAATAGGACTGGTATGGCCGGCCAACATCAACCTGGTGTTTATAAACATCCAGGAACTGAGCCTGCTCTATTCTCCTGACCCAGGCACCAATAACGGCCCGGTAATGTTTAAGGTCACCAAAGGTACTTTCCTGGGTATGCCTATTGATCAGTTGCAGCCGGCGCAACGACCCGACTGGGACCTGCGCGATCCCGCACAGGCACCGGCCGTTCCGGGATTCGGCAACAGCACCTTCAAGTTGCAGTTCCTGGGAATCGGCAACCAGGTCGGCATTATTCAGCCCAAACCCGCTACCTCTGTATCACAAGCCATTACCAACCTCGCCGATGCATTCAAGGAAGACGGCAGCAGCGGAAARCTCCCGCCATCCCTGTATTTCGACAAAAACAACGGCATACTGTTTGGCGCGAAGTTCCTGATCGTGGAATACATACAATTCAACATCGTATTTTATGACCCGGTAATGTATGGTATATCCATTGGCGTTACAGATGGTAAATTCAAGAACCTTTACTTCGAAGTTCTCTACAAAAAAATAAACGATAACGTTGGTGTATATCAGATAGACCTGGTACTTCCCGACTTCGTACGGCAGCAGCAGTTTGGTGCAGTATCCGTTACATTGCCTGCGATCACACTTTCTATCTATACCAACGGTGATTTCATTATAGATATGGGCTTTCCGAAGAACGGCGACTTCTCCCGCTCATTCGGACTGGAACTGTCTATATTCACCGGCTCGGGAGGATTCTATTTTGGTAAGCTCAGCAACGATACCGCTACCATGCTTCCCAAAGCTGACGGGCAGTTCAATCCGGTTATCATCTTCGGTATAGGCATCCGCGCCGGCATCGGCAAAAGTATTGACAAAGGCATTCTGAAAGCGGAGTTGAGCCTTACTATCCAGGTAATACTGGAAGGTGTTCTGGCCTGGTACAAAGCCAATCCTAATGCAGTTGTAAAAGCATCTCAGGAAGAGCTGTACTACAGGATACAGGCACAGGCAGCCCTGGTAGGAAGGATTTACGGAGAGATAGATTTCGCCATCATCAGCGCCACCCTGGAAGTCATGGTGCGCATTGCCGCCCAACTGGTGCTGGAAGCATACCGGCAATCGCTGGTTACCTTCACTGCAGAAGTATATGCCGCAGTTAAAGTGCGCATTAACCTCGGCCTGTTCAGCATCAGTATCAGTTGTTCTTTCCGCACTACCATTTCAGACAGCTTTACCATCGGCTCCAATGGCACGGCACCGTGGGATTCCGGAAAGATGCTAGATCGCAGCGCTTACTTCACACCRCTGGATATGATAAGAGATCTAGACATTCCAAAAATGGACTGGGTAGCCCCCATGACCTACCCGAAAGAAAAACTCAACCTCCTGTTCATACCGCAGCTATCTGTAAAATACAGCAACAGTGAGGCATCGGGCAAAGTACCAGTGGGCATATCGCTGCTGTATATTGCCAATCAGCCTAAATCCGCCAACAATACAGATTTCACCGTATTAAGCCGTGCTTTTCTTGCGTGGGTATTCAATGCCTATTTCAGCGCCAAACCCGAACAGGAGCTGAATATCCTGGACCAGCCGGTTGCCGTGGAGGATGTCAATGCCATCTTCGCTTACTTCTCACAGGAGCAATTTTCCAACGGAAGCGCAGATGCCATCAACCTGGAAGATATGTACGAGCATTTCTTCCCGCAGGCATTTAAAGAAGTAGCTATCACCACCCAGCAAGCGAACCAGTCTGCCACTTTCAGTGAAACGAGCCTGGAGGTAGGATACTTCCCAATGATTCCTTTCCTTGAAATGACTGTGAGCGGACAGCCCAAGGTGAAGTTCAGTGAAATGGGCGCCTGCGATCCGGCATACCTGCAATATATCAAACAGTACTTCACCGATATGCAGGTGCAGGCTAAAGCGCGTAATGCGCAAGCGCTTGTGAGAGAAGATGATATTGTTACCATGGCAGAATTCCTGTTTAGTGACTATTTCACCATGATGGCAAAATCAGCACTGCAGGATGTCATTAACGGATACAAACAAACCACGCTGCAGGTGGGCACTGATGATACTTTTGCCATCATCGCAAAACGTTATCAGCATTATGGTGTTACCGCAGAAGAATTAGCGTTCTCCAACCGTCATCAGCCACTGTATGCCGGCGCGAAAGTACGTATCCCCGGCTTCAGACATCGCCTCCGCGACAATGAACAACTGGCAGATTTACTGAAAGTGCTGCCGGGTGCAGACAATGTAAGTGTGACCACGCAGGGTATGGTAGATGTGCCATCGTTCGTTTACAGTATACCGGATACGGATACGCATACACTCTGGACAGTAGCAGGCAGGTATAATATACCATTCCATACCTTCCTCAGCCACAACATTGATCAGCCGGGCCTCTTCCGCATGGGAACCGGATTGCTGCATGCTTTTGTGGCGACTAAAACAGTAAAGGAAATACTGGATGAATTACAGGCCGGACCACAGTTTAACCTCTCCAACCTGGGAGACACCGTATCGCGGTTCTTCCTGCATGGCCTGCGCATTCCCAAAGCTATTAATGATAAGTCACGTATAGGGCTATACGAAGCTTCCTGGCAGCAGTTTAACCTGACCGCCACCGTGCTGGGTCAGACCGTAAAACTGGAGGCGGATAAGTCGCGGCTCTGGCTGAACCTCGGCATTACCGGCTCACTGTTATTTGAATTCAACCAGGCCATGTCCGATGCTGCAGCAGCACTACTGAAATCGCAATGGGTACCCGGCATTACGCTGGATGCACAACCCGATGTACGCCGTTACCGCCTGCACCCCAAAACATTTGCACTGGCTAACAGCTTCACCTGGCAAAATCCGAACGCACAGCAACGCACCAATACTTCCGGCGACAGCTACATATGGATGTTCCCCGCACAGCTACAACAATATCTCAGCGTGCATCCCGGCATTCCTTACCAGATGCTTATACAGTCTGCCAGCACCGCTTTCAGCCTGGAAGATGAAACGTCATTGAAGCCACTGTATTGGAGTACATCCGTTACCGTTAGTATCCGCCAGGTACCTGCAGCAGCCATGCCTGGCAGTTACCTGGATAATGTATATGTAGTGGAAGGATGCGGAGAAGCCGATGGTCAGCTACTGCAACAACTGCTGTTAGCCACTACCCCTCCCATCGCCAACCTGGATATACTGTTTACCGACAACACTGCAAAAAACAACGATGGTGAACCGGTAAACGGCCTTGTGTCGAATGCACTCAGTAAGTATAAAACCTTCCTGTTGCAAACCAACTTCTCCACCGTTTCCAACCCCGGTCTGCTTGCCACAATGCAATCAGAAGCAGCCGCAGGTAACCTGTTGGGCATGGATGCCCCCACCTTCCTGCGTTTCTTGTGGGAATGCTCCATCGTACGCTCGGGCGGTTATTATCTGCACTATAGCAATGCTACCGGTGGCGGATTGCCAGGGTATATTTTTGATGAAGAAGGTAAAGGCAACATCACCATACTTGTATCTTACAATATCCCGGTAGACAGCGCCAGCAACGGGTTTATTCTGCCGAAATATGTGAACAGCGTAGTAATAGATACCAAAACAGATCCTGCACAGGATTCCGTTTATGCAGGCATCGCACTCACCAAAGCACAAACGGATACTTTTGATCCGGTACTGCAAACTATACAGGCTACCATTCTGCCGGGAACAGGTATGTTCAAAGGGCAGCGGGCCAACCCGGCCACACTGCGCGCCAACAGCCTGGCTGATAGCGCTGACCAACAGCTCAGTGAATTATTCCAACTGATGGAATACCGTATTGACGCTACTTCCGGCGTATTCCGCCAAACAGATTATGCATTACCAGCCGGTCCGCTGGATCAGAAAGATGATGTAAAGAACGCTGTAGGCGCCGTATCCACACAGCCAGATAACGATACCACCTGGAATTACGGCGGCGTATTACCCATCTACCCCTTTGCGGAACCAGTATCCGCAAACGGCAGGCAGACGGACCCCTACGGGGCCAACGGCAAAACGGCTACCATCCGTTTCAACTTCCTGGATGTATTYGGCAACACGCTCATTAAAGACGATACCGGGAAGATACAGCAACAGATCACACCTGGTTATACAGACCCCGTGATCGGAATAGATCAGTGGATTAACATTGCCAGGAATTACAGTATCGCCATTGATACCACCACAAAGAAACCAACACTGAATATACACCTGGTGCTGGGTGCGGACCGGTATAAAGATGCGAAGCAGCCCTTTGCCCTCGCACAACAGGACCTGAAGCGGTATCGCCAGATAGCTTATCAGCTTGCACAACCCGGCATAGCGGTAAATGTAACCACCAGCCTGGGCACACTGGAAGCCCCGGCTACAGCACCATTGGCCGCGTTGCAGGAATATGTTACCCGTATCATTGGTTTCCTGGAAATGATTGACGGGATACCCATCAGCGACCTGCAGCCGGTAAAAACCGTTTTAACCTACGGTATCGACCCTACGAAACTGAATGCGGCATTTATTTTCCACCTGACGGTGGCCATCAGCATAGAACGTACCTTATACATCGATCCTCAGTTTACGCAGGAGCCGGGTATCCGCAGGGCTGATACCACTATTGCGCCGGACCTCTACGATGGAAAAGAAAGTGATACCACCGCCCTGAGTATCTTTGCCAAAGCACTGGAACAGGCATTGCCGGTGATGAAAGTAGCGGTTGGACAGTCGGGCAGTATTGCTCCCGGCGCTGAGGACGATGCAGCAGAAGACGCCACAGAAAGTTCCTCCGGCAAGGAAATATGGCTGTTAAGGTTTGCCAACGGCACCATGCCTGGCATCAGTTACCAGGTAAACCCGACACCGGTTTATTTTGCTATCGCGCCACTTTCCACCTCGCTGATTTCCAGGCCCAGCACAGACATTAACAGACCGGTACCCATTCGCACTTACAACCCCGGAACCTTCCTTGGCAACGCAACGGCAGAAAATAAATCCTATGCCGGTATTGACATTGAAGTGCTGGCCAGAACATTTGTGGATGCAGCAGATAATTTCCTTTCCCCTGCCGCCTCGGCTACCGCATGGATAGTAGAACAATCAGGTGCAGCAACGTTCCTGAAAACACCTTTCCGGGTAATTGAACAATCCAAACGGGCCATTGCCGCGGCCGTGGCAGACAATCAGCTCACCAATATCCTGAAAAACGGCAGCACACAACAACTCCCGGTGGCCAGGGAAGCGACAAAACAACAGTTGCTTACACTACTAGGCAACATGTACCGCACCGATGCTATTGTGCAGACGGAAGTTACCGTTCAGCAAGGGTTCACATCTCCCCCACCTAATCTCTACGGCAACCTGGTATTTGCCTCCAAAGATATTCCGCAGAATGCTTACAGCTTCTCACCAGTGAAGATCCCGTTACCGGCCGGTAAAAGTGTTGATGGACAGAGTAACATCACTACCCTGTTCTCCGTACGTCCGGAAGGCAGCACCGGTGCCAACCAGAGCATAGATCTTATCGATGCATTCCAGGCAGGGCTGAACTTCCAACTGACCGCACTCGAACACAATTTCGGTACACCTATCAACGGCTATACGCCCTCATCCTGGCTAACACTTGCTATTCCGCTGCTGCAAACCGGCGCAGATAATAAAGCACTTATCCAGGCAGATATTCCCATTCCGCTGAAAGCTTATCCCACCGCACCTTCACTGGTGGTGCAAACAGGTACCGCCACCCCGCCACCTGAGGCGGAAAATAATGCGCACGAAGCGCTGGAAGCTGCGTTACAATGGGACTACACGTTTAGCTACAATTACGTCATCGCCCGCCAGGACCTGATTTACCTGGAAATCAGATTGAATGTAGTGGACAACAACAACGATGGCATGGATCTCAGCGCCACGCCACCCGACCTGTTCGAAGCCCTCCTGCAGTTCAGCGTAGCCTACGAACCCATTATGTCGGACATTGCCGCCAACAACGAGAACAGTCTGATCGCGCTGCAATCGTACGCATGGATGGTACGACAGGTAGCTGATGCATGGCCTGCCTGGTTCAAAAAAAATCAGGACGACAGCAACCTGCTGAAACCAAAAACGCTGAAATATATTATCACAGAATATGAAGACAAAAATACCGGCAACCTCCTGATCAGTGTACGACCCGCAGAACCGGCACTGGTGGAGAAGATAATCCCGGTGATTACCATCGATGGCTATACAACGAAGCCATATGCATACGACGGAGAAACACAGATTTACGCCTTCGTGCAGGTAACCAACGATGCAGAAACGCCGTTGTCTTACGCCGGCAGGAAACAATACAGCGAACGTGGTGTAACCATTCAGCGCAATAATGTGCTGATAGATGAAAATGCATGGGCAGGTGTGGCTATCCACCGCAATGAAGTACTCGCAGGCCAGCCCACCAACGATGCATTCCGCTACATTACACCATACATCCGGTTTGCGGGCGCCTGCTATCCGAACCTTAACAGTCAGACGGCTATCAATATTGCGGAGTTCACCCCAGATGCTTCCTCCCTGCAGAAGGTGAAACTGCAAACTTTGCTGGACAACTTCTTCGAGGTGTTGTTTAAAGCGGCGCCGGACAGAGAGATCATGTTGCAGCTCCAGGCTGGCTACACCTTTACCTTGCAGACCAGCCCTGATGCCCCTGCGATGCTGGGACCTACCTTACCTATTGTGTTGGCGACACCGGCCAACGTGAATGGCAAGAACATCGTCACATTCACGGCGCCGTTTGCCAATGCTATTACAGGATGGTTCAGAGATAACCAGGTGGCAGGAAAAGATACCACCGGCAAAGTAAGCCTGGTGCTGTCCTTATTTGCCGCCACCAACGGCAACATGCACCATCCGCTGTTAACACTGGACGGCTTGTACCTCCCTACCAGCGTAGTGGATTTCAGTTGAGTGGTTAAAAATATGTATCCACTGCCGGGCAATGGAAGACCATGACTGTTGTAAGGCCCATGCTTCGGCACGGTCCAGCAGCATGGTTTTCCGGCGGGTATCCTGCTGAATAGCGGTTATTACGGCTATTACATGTTCATCAAATCCGGCATCATCGGGGCTTACTTCCAGGAAAATACCTCTGTCTGCAACCGTAGACAACAGCCCTGCCAGTGGTGTGCATATACACAAAGTACGTGCGGCCTGGGCTTCCAGCGCGGTGATGCAGAATGTTTCTGTAAAGCTGGTAGGATACAACCAGATGTCACTCTCCAGGAATGCTGCTGCCAATGTTTGTTGATCCACACGGCCATGATAAAATACCCCCGTTTGTTGCATCCCCGATCTGATTTCATCACGCAACGCCAGTTGAGCCGCATTACCTATGTGTTCCAGGCTTTTCTCCCAGTTATCAAAACCATAATAAATATGCAGGGTAGCATCCGGCAACACTTGTCGTATAGCCGGGAACAAGCGCAATAGCTTATCCAGTGAACGGTCAGGACTGGAAGAATAAATAAATCTGTCCGGCGTTTTTTCCCGCGTTTGGCGGAAGCGGGACACATCGATGCCATTACCGATGATAAATATTTTCTCTGGAGAGATCTGGTAGTAGTTAGCCACCAACTCGCGGTGCCAGGGGCTTAGGCAGCATATGCCATCGAGAGAGCGAAGCTGATGCAGGAATGCTGCAACGTCATTTCCTCCGGACATCGCAATCACGTCATGAAGCCAGAAGTATTTTTTACGGGCACGCACACGATATTGAAGTGTGGACAGGTAGCGGGAGACGATCAATATCTCCATAAAATTACGATCAGCAAAATGTTGGAATGCCTCCAGCGGAATATATTCTACGCCATCTATGATGCCGGATTTCCCTTCACAGGCACAGCAAACCACCACTCTGTATCCTTCCGATACAAATGCGGCGGCCAGCGCAGCTACTGCTGTTTCGGAGCCACCAATGCCGCATTCCAGGATCGTATGGGCATTCCAGTTTTCATACGCCAGGCCGGCGTGTATGCATAACAGTGGTGCGCGATATTTGTGCCGATACAACTGATGTGTGGCATCTTTTTCTGCCGGGTGTTCCGTTACATAGGGGATAGTGCTGGTTCCACCGAAATGAAACACGAAGCTGTTTTCATTGACAACAGACGTGTAGCCCAGCGCCGAGGCTCGCCGGCACAGGTCTACATCTTCACAACCATTGTTAAACCCATCATCCAGCAGGCCCACCTGTTCCAACAGCGATCTGCTGGTAAGGGTGCAGAAAAACGGCACCCAGTCCCGGTAATACCGCCGCGGCTGCACACCCGGCTGATAGTTCCAGATAGCCGAAGGATCAATACCAGCCTCCGGTTGCGCGCGATGCACAATCTGTTCATTATGCAGCATATTCGTACCGGCGCCCAACCGCACTGATTTTATTTCCAGGCGATAGTCGTGCAGGAAGCCTTCATCGCAGTTGGACAAAGGATTACTGAAGCCAGCGCCCTGACGAATATCTTCCAACAACGGTGACAGCCAGCCGTCAGACACAATCACGTCGTCGTTCATCATGCAGATGTATGGCGCATTGCTATGGGCTATACCAAGATTAATAGCTGCTGCATAGTTGAGCGAGCCGGCCGGGATAACCCGCACTTCCAGCGGCAGCGACAGCGGATGCATGCCGCTATGCACCACAATGATATGGAAAGGTGTATGTGTACACGCCAGTATACTGTTGATGCAGTGATACAGGTGCGGCGTGTCGTAGATCGTTGGAATGATAATATCTACCGCGGACTGTTCGTAGGTTTCAGGAGATATTGTCCGCCACCATTTCAATGCAATATTGACGGGCCTGAATGACATGGCTGTGTGATGGCCATACTCCCGCAACTGCAGCCTTCGCAACGGATCCTGCAACTGGCTGATAGCAGCCTGCCATGCCGCCGTTGTATCTGCAATAAAACCGTTGATACCATGGCGGATGATGCGTGTATATGCATCCAGCGGAGCAGCAACCACGGGCAGTCCCATGGCCATGGCAGTAGTTACCTTGTTATTGGACTTGCAGGGCTGTGCGGCTACATCCAGCGGAGCAATCACGAAATCGCATTGCGCCAGGTGATGCTGCCAGGTATCGGTGGTCCAGTATTTATCGTAACCAGGACCGTTGTGTATCGTCACCAGGCGGCATCCCTGCTCTTCCAGCAAAGGACGCAGCGCCTCTGCATGGCGGGCATTCTCCGGCATGCCAAACCAGCCGGCGGTCAGCATACGGGAAGGAGATACCTGGTGTTGATGTGTCACTGTTTCTACCGCATCTTCGATCACCACTACTGCCTGGCTCCAGGGAGCCAACCGTTCTGCCAGTACATGGGAGCAACAGATAACCGTATCCGCCAGTTGTATCATGGGCAGATAGTACGGAAAATCGGCCGTATGCACCAGGAGATCTTCTGTAACGTCCAGGAATATACGTTTTCCCAACTGTTTCATCCGTAGCATCACCTCATACTCTTCTTCCGCAAAAGATTTGAAAAAAATGAGGTGACTGTATCGCAGTAATACCAGGGGATCATCGGTCATGATGTTATCCACTCCCAGGCGTTGTAACTCCGCGTGTATCTGCAATGCACGGATACGATAGGAAGGGAACTGCGGAGAAACGGATTCCCCGTACCAGGCAATACTATTTTGTTTTGTCAACTGCCGGGCCAGGTACTCACGGTTATAGAGAAGTCCACTGTCATGCCGTTTGACGGTCAGTGCTTTTTCATTGTATTCCCAGGCGGATTCATATTGTTGTAGTTGATCATAGCAAAGCACGAGGTAAACGCAGGGTCTCAACAGATACACTTCCCGGCTTACAGGACTCAGTACCGGCGGTAGTTCCCGCAGGCATTGCCGGAACCAGTAAATGGCTTCATCGTAATGTTTTTCCAAATAGGCCAGTTCCCCCATCACAAAAAAAGGCTCGGCCCAGCGTTCATCAAGGGCAATGGCTTTCCGCGCATATTCCCTTGCCGTATAGGCGTAAGCGTTATCAGCAGTACTGAGGAAAGCGTAGCATTGTGCGATGCGGAAAGTGGCCATCATGCGTTCTTCCTGCCAGCTATCCGGAAATGAGAGGAAGTGACTGAACGCAGTAATAGCTTCCTCGCAGCGGTGATGGTCGTGCAACTCGCGGCCAAGGTAATACCATATCCTGGGGTCAGACCGGTATTCATCCTGGAGAACCGCCTGTTGCAGTATAGCAAGGTTGCGGCCCTGGTCAGCAGCAGCGCCATCGGCTGTTCTGGCATGGCGGATAACGATCTGTTCATAAGAAGATATTCTGCCCATGGTACCGTCGATCACTTCATGCACAGGATATTTCCAGCGGAAGGTGCCGTCATTTCTGACAATACGCTCACGGAACAACGTGCAGGCAGATTGTCCGTATTCATCCTGGGCGTAGTCATAAGGCAGAAAATAAACATCCGCGGAGAGTCGTTCTTTCAGGGCCAGTAGCAGCTGCAGTTGGTCCGGTGCGATCAGGTCGTCCGCATCCAGCCAGAGGATATAGTCGCAGGTAGCCTGCGCAAAGGCATAGTTACGTGCGGCGGCAAAATCCTGCTGCCAGATATACGGTAACACACGGAGTGTGTATTTATAACAGGCGGCAACGGTATTATCAGTAGAACCGGTATCTACAATAATGATTTCATCAACGAGCGGGTATACGGCGGCCAGGCAGCGATCAATTACTTCTTCTTCATTGCGTACAATCATGCAGAGGGACAGCGTGGGCATGCGGATAGTATTTGATAGCGTGAAAATAGCGGATTTGGGTGGGAAGAAAACAATTAAAAAGCTAAATTCACAAGATGAATGAAGAAGTGCTGCATGCGTTTCATTTTTTATCCGGGCTGCAGCGGCTGTCAGACTTACCAAAGCCTGCCAGATACCGGAATTCAGACGATCTTTTAACTAATACCTGGTATGAAAAAACTTAGTATACTCCTGCTGTTCTGCGTGGCGCCGCTGTTTCTCTTATCTGTACAAGCCCAGTCACTGGCCAATCGGACATTTATGTTCAAAACCAGTGATAGCACTGATTTATATGTAAAAGTGTCCGGAAGGGGTCCTGTCTGTTTTTTCATTCATGGCGGTCCCGGGCAGGGTTGTCGTTCCTTCGAGCTGCTGAAAGGCAATGAGCTGGAAAAATGTTTTACCATGGTATACCTGGATCAACGGGGTTCAGGTAAATCGCAGAATGCCGCCAACTATCATCTTCCCCGCATGCTACAGGACATAGAAGAGTTACGGCAACAGCTGGGGGTGAAAGACATCTACCTGCTGGCCCATTCATTCGGCGGTATCATCGCCTTCAATTATGCTAAGCAATTCCCTGAAAGCGTAAAAGGGCTTATACTGGCAAACTCAACGCTTCACGCCAACGGCTATAATGCCATGTTGGAGCGGGTGCAGTACCAGTTGCAACTGCTGGGCAGGGATACCACACTTCCAGCCGGGATAACAAAGGATAGTCTTAGCCGGCTGGAACAAAATACTTTTTCGGCTTTACGTAAGCAGGGAATGGGATATAAGATGCTGACCGATGATACGGCTACCATCGACAAACAAATGAGCGTTGACAACTATGAACGCACGATCGATTTTGGTATGAGCATATTGAGCAAACAAGCCCAATACCCTGAATATTTCCAGGATTATACGCCTGCTACGCGGGAGCTGAAAGTGCCTGTACTCATCATTGCGGGAACTGACGATCACGCCATTGGCACAAAAACACATAAGGCCTTTGCATTCCCCAATGCTACTGTAAAAGTGATACACGGAGGGCACATGTTGTATTATGAGAACAGCCCGGCCTTTGTGGAAGCAGTCTGCGGTTTTGTGAAGCGATAAAGGATCTTTGAGATCTATCTGCCTGCTTTTCTTCCCTGACTATTTATTTACCCAAAAAGCTGGCAGCCCTGCACACGGCGTGAACCCAGGAGGGCTTGCTGAATGCAGGGCTGTAACAGGCTTTGTCGGGTTTAATTTTTTATAAAGATAACAGCACTGTTCCTGTTACTGCCATCACCATTGATCTGAAGTATCCAGGAGCCGGCCGGAAGACGGCTTACATCCAGCTGCACGGCATGGGAGCCATCATGAGAGGCTGCATAGTTCACCTGTTGCATCAGCTGTAATGTAGTGCTATGGAGAATTGACAGATAGTACTTCCCTCCTGCCGGTGTGGAGAATTTCACATTCAGCACATTACCTACAACAGGATTGGGGTAAACCGTTGCATTGTTGACTACTTGACTCGTTGCTGCTGTGCTGCCACAATCCCGTACGTATGCCCATGGCTGCCCTGCTCCACTGTTCTGGTCGGGTGGGTTGTTTTGAGTCCACCAGTTAGCCTTGTAGATTTTGCTTTTATAAGCGGCCTGGTTGCCGGTAGAATAGGCTTTAGAAGACATCCATTCGGCAACACCACCACAACCGGTATCCGTCCGTGGACCGTTGGTACAGGCGCCCAGCAGTTCCCATGTGTCGCTGCTGCCTGGTACGCTGGCACTGCCTGCCCACCATTTATTGCGGTAAATATTGTTGTTGTAAAGCACAATATTTCCTGCAGTGGTGTAGTTCTGGGAAGCTTGCCACTGTGGGAGATTGACGCAACCTTCAAACGTAATACTGTTCCATACGGCAAAACTTACAGTAGTGATCACTGTATCCAGYCCATTTCGTATACCCCTGGCCGTAGCAGTATATTTATTGTATGCTGGTGGCGTCCATTGTATAACAGAATCATTGAAAAGCTGGTTATTTACAGTGATCTGGATTTTACTGATCTCATGGCGGGGATCATTTTTGGTAACGGCCAGGGTAACCGGACCTAATGATGTAGTGGARAGGATGCCATTGGCGGGTTGCAGGAAACGGATGGATGTAAGACTGGCACATTCTCCGTTGTCGACGGTGAATCTGGCCATATTGGCGCATCCGCAGTTCACAGTATTATTACCGCCGTTAAGTTCCAGGCTTACCTGCTTGATGGTAGCATAGCGCTGGTAGTGTGCAATGCGGCTCAGCGCTTTGGTGTTTTCCTGTCCGCTGCCACATTCGATACCACCATTAATGATATTGATGGTAGCACCAAATCCTGGCTTGATGCCGGCAGTCTGTTGAGCTGGTGTGGGTGTCCATTTCCCCGGAATCATTACATCATGGCATGACGGTTTGGGATACTGAGGCGCCATCCAGAACCAGAGACCGGTTTCGAAGGCTATAATGCCATCCTGTATTACTTTTTCCGGGTTGGCCAGCAATACGTTTTTGTCGCCGAATATCAGCTCGCTGGCCTGCCCATAATTGTAGTTGTAACTGAGCTGAATAGGGCCCCTTCCATGATACGATTTTCCCGGTGCCGGAGGGTATATGGTATTGGTCTCATCCCGGTAACCGATGTTGCTGGTTCCTTCGTAACCTTGTTCTTCGCGGAAATACAACCCCCAGGCGTATTGACCACCCGGAGCTGTGGGCCAGCCTCCGGTTGTTTCCTGGGATATGTTGGCCAGGAAGGCTACCAGCTCCCTTTTCCGGGCATTGATATCGCCTTCTCCGGCAAATGTGCCGTAGTCCAGCACCTGTGTAATAATAGCAAGCCCGTTCCAGGTAGGATCATTGAAACCGGGATCGGTCCTGATCACTGTGGTAACACCCGTGGTTTTATCAGTACGGGTGATCCGGTAATAATCAGTGCCACAGCGTCTTTCCAGCAGTACTTTAATATTGGACATGCGCCGTACAGCTTCCACGAAGTTGTTATACGAATAGAAATCTTTGGCAGCACTCATGGGCAGCATCCCGGCGCCGGTGCGGTCGTCCGGATTGAAACGGTGGGGAAACAGTACATCCCATTCCGCACTGCTGATCAGTGAGGAAACCGATGTGTCGGCGGCAGTCAGTGCGCTCGTTGGATTTGCTGGCTTGTAGCTGGCCGAAGTACGCGACCAGCATAACAGGCATAGTAATACAGTGGTAATCAGAGGGTGGATTTTCATAACTAGCTAAGTTTGTAGAGTGGGAAAATGGTCCTTAAACTACAACCACTCATTGCTACAATACAGCAGCCACCCTCTGAAAGGTTTAACTGTTACTGGTATACTGAAAATTATACTGACTACTGCAGCGCAAAGGCTATTGCGCTGCTACAGCCACAAAATGCAACCGATAATCATTTGTAGCTGGCAAAAAAAGCCAAAGAAAAATATTCCCTCAGCACAAAGGTTTTCAAGCGTTTTGGCATATAAAAGGTTTCCCTACAGGAATCAGATAGTAATCGTGTTTATTACTGCATTCAAAGTGACTGTTAAATCCGCCATGAGAGCAGATGACTTTTACCCTTCCCTCACGTGAATCAAGCTGTTTTCTTTTAAATAACGGTCACCTTTGACAACTCCATGACCCCTAAACCTTTAAGTGCAACATAGGTCAGCTTATCCATTGTCGCACCATCAAAGCAGATGGTTTTCATAGCAAGGTAGGATTTGTTGGTCACGGAAAAAGGTAGTGTGAATGACACATTTCTGAGTGTCGCTCCCCTAAACGAAACGTCGTTCAGCACAGACTTGTTAAACCTCACACCGGTGAAGGTCTGCCCGTCAAAACAAAGTTCTCGCAGGTCGCAATTATTGAAATCAACGTTGTTAAAGATACAGTTCTCAAAGACTGCTGTCCTAAGGTCGGACTTGCTAAACTTGACATCGATGAGATTTACATCTGTGAACTTCGCGCCTTGTCCAGACATGCTCAGGGTAGTGCGCACAAGGATGGATTTATGGAAGCTTGCATTCGTAAGGTCAGTGACAGAAAAGTTGCAGTCTGTCAGATTTGCGCCATCAAAACTGGCTTCACTCGCATCGATGGTGTCAAATGAGCTACCGGTCAAATCGGCGCCTGCAAAATTGGCGCCGCACAAGACATATTCAGCGACTTTCGCGCCTGGGCAATTTTGCCACCTATTACCTTAGTATCCATACGATATGTTTTTATTTTTTCGATGCTTCAAAGATATTCAGGTCAAATCCAAAATCAATAAAAACGCAGCACTTAGTAGTTGTAATTACACTATTTATGGTTGTTATTCAACAACCCGTAGTTGTATATATTGAAATTCCCGCTGCATTCAGGCCCTGGGAGCAGGAAATGGTGAAAATGAAGAACGGAATACTAACTCCGCCGGTTAACTATAGCTTTCACCATATTTATTTACTGAATTGTGATGTTATCCAACATCTGATAGTTGAAGTTCAATATTTCGTTCATCTCCTTCAACGGATCGTAGTTACCGCCAAATTGCGCCCGGTAAACATCAGCATACACAAACACATGCGCCTGTCCTACTTTCTTATACCTGAGACAAAAAACAGAACGAATGATGGCCTTTTGCTTACCGGCATCATAATCAAGCTCATACCCTATCACACCATTACGATCTTCTTTGAAAATCAGCCGGTTTGGGCGCTCCTTTTTCCAACTGGCAAGGTCAAAATCGGCCGGGTCTGTAGAGACCCAAATGGCCAGTTGCTTTAGTCCGTAATCCTTTTTGGAATGCCGGATATCATACACGACAGCATTCTTAACGAATGTGCCGATTTTGATAGCTCCAAACTGTTCAGTTTTAATCTGTCCGGTTTTTTTAAGATCAATATCCTTTGGAATCAGTAAGTTGATCTTTCCTCCTTTGTCATCCTCAATAACCTGACTTTTTTGGGGCAATTTCTCCAAAGGATCCAATAAGATCTGGGGATTTGAAGTCAATTGCTGCTTCAGTCCATTTATTTTGTCGGCAACGGCTTTCTGCCGGGCCATCTCTTTATTGATATCATCTTCGTATGCTGCTTTCGACATCCGGGTAAATTCCATTACTGTATTTTGGGATTCAGTCATCGTCGCAAGATCCTTGAACATCACTCTAAAAATATCCCCATCAAAAGATTGACTGTACATTTTGTAATATTCATGGTTCCTGATCTGGAGCTGAGAAAGACTGTTGAAACCGGAAAGGCCTACACTGAATTTAGCAGGTAACTCAAAAATCAAACGATCTGCCCTTCTGATAAAATGAAAATTATAATCGAGCATTTCCTGCATGGCGTCGACCGTTAATCCTTTAAAGGGGGTCTTGTCCTCCCTGTAGATGGTGCTTAGCTTCCAATATGTTTCGCCGTTCTGAGATTTACAGTTTAAGCTAGCTATCATGACCATGATCCAAACAGTCGTAATTCTTATATTTATGAGCATCTGATTATTATTTCAAGGATATCTTTTGTTAAAGCATTATACCTTCCCAATAAGCTTCTTCCAGTGTGGCAACTGTGCCGGCGCTTTGGCCGCCACTTCTTTCAAAAACTGTTCGGTAACTTTCTGATAACCTTTTTTCAGATCAGAAAGTGGAAAGGTTTTGTTGCGCCATTTTTTGCCGCCGCCGCTACCTGAGACAACCGAATCAACAATGGAAAAGGCTACCTCATTCGGTTTGATCAACACAAATTGAAACGCCGGTTGCCCCTGCTCCCCCTCATCATAGGTGTATTCGGTATCTTTTCCTGATTCGAAGTTGCGGATTATCGTGCCCAATACATCGAACCAGTGATTCAGGCACACATCTTCCTCCCCAAAATAGCCCATGGCAGGTACCACCTTCTCATCGATCACGATCTGTAAGTGGCCGTGTACATGCGAGAAATCATTGGTGTTTCGAGCGGGCTTACAGATGCCCAATCCCATTCTTAATTGTCCCATAGCGGTAAAAATAAATATTTATCCCGATCCCCAAAACAACAAAAGTGATTCCAGTGAGGATTGTTTTCTGTTTTGCAGAGGTTAGACCAGTCAGCAGATTATCATCTCCCTAAAAACTTCTCCCCGGAAAAAATCAATATCCTTACTTATTTTCGTGAAATGAACTAAAGTATGTTTTGATGATCTATGTAAGTGAGTCGAAAACCACTGCTCCGGCGGTATTTAAAACAGCATTACAGGAAATGGTTTACCAGACATTGCAAAAACTGTCTGTGCCGTTTGAGCGGGTAGATACCGATGAAGCCATTACTATGGAAGATTGTATCCGGATTAACGAGCAATTGCATATGAAAACAGTGAAGACATTGTTTCTGTGTAACCGCCAGCAAACTGATTTTTACCTGTTCATCACTACGGCGGATAAACCTTTCAAAACGAAAGACCTGAGCGCCGTATTGAATATTTCCCGGCTATCATTTGCGCCGGTGACATTGCTGGAAAGCATGCTGGGGACGTCAGTAGGCGCTGCCACTATTTTTGGCGTCATGCTGGACAAAGAGAATAAGATACAGGTAGTTATTGACAAAGATATTCTTTCAGAAGAATGGTATGGTTGCAGTGATGGTACTACTACAGGTTATATGAAAGTACCTATGAACTGGATGATGCCGCATTTTCTCGATTATGCCGGGCATGTACCGAGGGTGATTGGATTAAGCAGTTAGCTTTTAGCTTTTAGTAAATGCAGCGAAAATTACATTTACTAAAAGCTAAAAGCCAAAAGCCAAAGCTTCCTAGTATCCCGGGTTAGGCACCAGGTTAGGATTGAGGGCCAGCTCTATGGCAGGAATAGGGAATACACGGCGGAACATATCGTTATCAGCTGGCTTAAAGCCCCACTTACTTTCAAATTTGCCAAAGC
Source organism: Chitinophaga sp. 01L420 (assembly GCF_056399985.1). Classification (NCBI taxonomy): domain Bacteria; kingdom Pseudomonadati; phylum Bacteroidota; class Chitinophagia; order Chitinophagales; family Chitinophagaceae; genus Chitinophaga; species Chitinophaga sp. 01L420. The sequence goes on along the minus strand of NZ_JBFTSK010000025.1, from coordinate 74,122 downwards.
GGATCAGGTCATTTCTTCTCCAGGCTTCCCAGGCAAATTCGCGGGCGCGTTCTTCCAGAAGCATCGGCAACGTAGTACCCACCCATGGCGTGGTACCGGCACGTGCGCGGATCTTATTCACCAGCACGTCCGCCGTTTGCAGCTCTCCTTTTACAACAGTAGGTGTTGCGCCGCGAAGGATGGCTTCTGCCTTCATCATGATCACATCTGCCAGACGGAGTACCGGTAAATCGGTATTCTGGAAGCGGGTAGAAGTATTTACGTTTTTGTCAGGATAGTACTTGATGGAACGTACACCTTTCAGTTGTCCTTTGAGGTCGTTGCCTACATCCAGTTTCGCTTCACCACCGGGTTTCAGGGTGAGATCGGGGAATATTTCCACCCACCAGTCGATCGGTGTATCGGGACCGGTAGAAGAAGCATCCAGGGTTTTGGTAGTGGTATGTACGATGTTTTGCGTGCCGTCTTTGTTATACTGTTTACCAGCCAGCCAGGTGCCGTTGCGCACATCATTAGGTTGATTAAAGTAAGCATAAAAATCAGGTATAGTACTCAAAGCCACGCTGGGGCCAAATGCATCCGGCAGGTCGAAACGCGCCTTCAGGAAGGGATGCAGGCAGAAACGTGTAAAGTGGCAACCTGGAATCAGGTTGGCGTCGTAAGGAATGGCGAAGATCGTTTCCCTGATCTGCGGACCATTATCCGGTTTGAAGATGGAAGGATAGTCGGCATCGAGTGAATAAGGAGCGTTGATGAGGACACTGTCTGCCATTGCTACTGCGTCGGCATAACGTGGTGTACCAGTATAGTACTCCGCATTGAGATACATTTTTTCCAGCAGGGCAAATGCCAACCATTTGGTTGCGCGGCCATAGGTACTTCCATCTACTTTCGTCGTGAGATCGGGCAATGCTGATTTCAACGTGTTTTCAATAAATGCAAATACTTCCTTACGTTGTTTGGTGGCTGGTGGCGTAGTTACCGGAAAGGTATCCAGCACCGGGATATTGCCATACAGGTCCATCATAAAGAAATAGAACAGGGAGCGCATGGCTTTCAGCTCTGCTACTGACGAAGTTTTATAAGCGCCCGCAGGTAAGGCCTTCATTAAGTTGATGGTGTTATTCGCAATATTAATACCTCCAAATCCCCACTGCCAGGCACTGATTACATAGGGATGGCTGCTACCCCAGGTATGCAGATGCATAAAGCGGTATTTACCCCCATCGTCATAGTTACCATCGCGGGCAGGGATGATGGCCTCATCTGTAGAAAATTCCTGCAACATCCAGTAGTCCACTCCATAGCTAAATCCGGTACCATTCATCCAGTAGGTAGCGTCGCCTGATTTGGTGTTGGCCAGCTGTGCATATACGGCGCCGATGGCGGCGGCATAGGAGCTGTTATTAGAAGGAAAGTTTGAAGGCGTATATTTTGATTCCACACCCACATCCAGCTTGCTGCATGCTGCCAGCGCCGTTACGGCAAGCAGGAAAATGCAAAGGATTTTTTTAGCTCTCATATCTTGATATTTAAACAAACTGATTGATTAGAAAATAGCATTCAGACCAAAGATGAAAGACCGGGTTTTAGGATAATAATTCCGGGCGTCAATACCTGGTGTAAGGCCGCCGAGGTCCATTTCAGGGTCTATACCGGTGTATTTGGTGATAGTAAATACATTATTCACGTTGCCGTATATACGTAATTTGCTGATGTAATTACTCCTGGTTTTGAACGTATATCCCAGGGTGAGGTTATCCATACGCAGGTAGGAACCGTTTTCCAGGAACCTGTCAGAGATCATGAAGGAGTTCTTATCGTTGTAAGACTCACCAGCAGTGAACTTCAGGATGTTAGTCATCTTGGCATCTGTTGGGGTATTCAACGCTGCCTTGGTAGCATTCAGGATTTTATTACCGGTTACGCCGCGGATAAATACATTCAGGTCAAATCCTTTCCAGGTGAAGGTATTGCTCCATCCATAGGTAAGCGTAGGTTGTGCGTTACCTGCGCGCATCAGGTCACCGATGGCGGGAGAGGTAGTTACAGTACCATCTGCTTTCTGGTAAGTGGAAACACCGTCTTTGTCTTTACCCAGGTAATGGAACAGGGTGAAAGTACCGATAGGCTGGCCTTCCAGTACTTTCTGGCTCCAGTTACCGGATTGGCCTTTGCCGCCGAGGATAGCAGTAGGGATATCTTTCAGTGTAAAGCGACCGTTGGACAAAGAGCTGATGCTATTGGTATTGTGAGAAACGTTAGCCGATGTTTTCCAGGAGAAGTTTTTGGTGTGTATCGGTTCTGCATTCAGTACTACTTCCACTCCTTTGTTACTCACTTTTCCTACGTTGGCCAGCAAGGTAGTAGTGATATATTGCGTAGTGGTTACCGGGTAGTTCCAGATGAGGTCAGAAGTTTGCTTGTCGTAATAGTCTACCGCACCACTCAGTCGCCCGTTGAAGATAGCGAAGTCGATACCGGCGTTCAGCATACCGGTACGTTCCCATTTCAGGTCGGGGTTGGCATTCTGTACAGGGGCGATGGCATTAATCAGGTTCCCATTATCGTAGTAACGGCCGGTGGTGCTGTATTGCAACTGTGCAGCCAGTGGATCGAAGCCGAGTGAGTTACCGGAACTTCCGTAGCTGACACGCAGCTTCAGGTCGTCGAAGAAGCCATTTGCCTTCATGAAAGGCTCCTGGCTGATGCGCCAGCCGGCTGATACAGCGGGGAAATAACCCCAGCGGTTATTTTTACCAAATGCGGAAGAACCATCATTACGCAGCGACACCAGGAAATAATATTTATCTGCATACTGGTAGTTGATTCTGCCGTAGTAAGAGATGAGGCGCAGCGTGGTGAGGGTGGTAGAACCGGAGTTATCAAATACCACGGTACCAGGAGGTGGGTTGCTCAGCGCCAGGTTATTCCAGGTGAGGGCGTCGCTACCGAAACCCTGAGTAGTAACACCGAAGCCATCGCCATTGTGGTCTTCCTGCCAGGAGTACCCGGCCAGCACTTTGAAGTTATGTTTACCTACTGTTTTGTCGTAGTTAAAATAAGATTCAATGATATTGCGGGCATTGGTCCAGGCAAGGCGGGTAGCTTTACCGTTCAATCCTTTTGCCAGCACGGACAGACTGTTATAGTACACGTTCCTGGTTACCTGGTCCCGCTGGGTGGTAAGACTCAGTGTATAAGTGAGGCCAGGCAGGATTTTCACTTCTGCCAGTCCGTTGGCGAGGAACTTATTGATTTTCGTTTCGTCGTTGTTGTTGGCAATCAGCGAAACAGGGTTATTACTTCCGCGGATATTACCGGCATAATCTTCTGTGTAGGTACCGTCAGGACGGGTAACCAGCACGGTTGGCAAGTAGTTGAGCATGTTGCCGAATACCGCATCGGGTACATTGTTTTGTGTAGTAGAGGTATTAAAGAGATTTAAAGAGAGGCGGAGGCGGTCATCAAACGCACGTTGATCGATATTAGCCCTCACTCCCAGCCTGTTCAGCGATGAAGTTTTGATGATACCGGGGTTATTGAGATAATTTACGCTGAAGCCATAGGTAGTATTTTTGGCGCCGCCCATTAACGAGAGGTTATGATTATGGGAAACGGCATCGCGCTGTACTTCCTTCTGCCAGTCGGTGTTTACGGGCGTGGTAGTACCCGGATACACATCGTTGTTGGCGGCGGCCAATACCTGGCCGTTGTCAGCGAGGTATTTACGTAATTCGTCGCCGGTGAGTACTTCCAGGCGGTTCGCTACTTTTTCCAGTCCTACGTAAGCATTGTAAGCGATACGCAGTTGATCTGCTTTAGGGCGGCGGGTGGTTACCATGATTACGCCGTTCGCTGCCCTGGCGCCATAGATAGCAGTGGAAGCACCATCTTTAAGTACGTCGATGCTGGCAATATCATCCGGCGCCACCATATCGATGGGTGCACCGGGAACGCCGTCGACCACGTAGAACGGCTCCTGGGCGCCACTACGCAAGGTAGAAGGTCCTCTTAATATTACTGTTGGATTTTGGTTGGGGTTACCACTTTTAGTGATGGTTAAACCGGGTACCTTGCCCTGCAGCAGCATAGAAGGGGAAGCGATAACGCCTTGCGTAAATTCACCGGAATTTACGGAGCTGATGGCACCAATGACATTCTTTTTACTGGTTTTGCCATATCCGGTGATCACCACGTCGTTGAGTTGTTTCAGCTGCGGGAGCAGTGATATGTTAAGCGTATGGGAGCCGTTTACGGAAATTTCTTTGCTTTCATAACCCACAAATGCGATGTGCAATGTGCTGTTACTACCGGCAACGTCTAAACGATATTTACCTTCTGCATCAGTTACTACACCGCTACGGGTGCCGGCTTCGGAGATACTGACGCCGGGGATTGGTTGATTTTTGTCATCGGTAATTTTGCCCTCGATCCTGAATTTATTCTGCGCCTGCACTGGCGACAGGGCCAGACAAAGGCAGACAATCCAGCACAGGAAGGCTGGCAGCAGTTTTACAGGTAACCGCAATAAAAACCTACATTGATAGATTTTGTTCATAAAGCAATCTTTAAGTGGCTTGTTTGTTTTAAATGTTAATGGCTGTTGTTCTTGAATGGAAGATGCATTAGCTTACAATTCGCCAGGCGTAAAGCATTTGGTGCAGTTTTAATGAATACATTCATGTTTGATCGATAAGAAGTATTTACGCCATAAAACTAAATATGATGCTGTTGAATTAATAACAGATGGTGTTATCAGATTATTATCTTAATATCATTTGGTTGAATTTGCTTACCTGTAGTGCTTTTCAGACAAACCTATGCCGCACTGCGGACTTGCCCGTACACACTGACGATATACGTACGACTTATTTCTGAGGCAGGAATCATTGGCTACATTCCACCACAGCAATAGATTCCATCGAAACAGATGGCTATTGAATTTTATTTCTCAAAAAAACTAACTGTAACTGATGGTTATTATTTTCGATAAGGGTGTTCCAAATGCACAATGCCGGATATAGAAATTGGTGTTGATGTACAGCTGGTTACATTGATATTGCACACGGCAGAAAGTGCCTGTCAGCCATCACCTCAGCCTAAGCTTCAACTGATCATTACCTATTCTATACCTCGCCGCCAGTTGACCAATACTATGAAAAGATGTTAATTCCTCATAAAGCAAATATGATTTCTTTTTGAAGAAAAGGTACGTGGAACCAACTACGACCAAATTAGTATTTCACTTGGAAGAAAGAAAAAAAAATTTGTTTTCTGAGAGATCCGAAAGCGTAAAATATTGCGCCTTTCGGCCATGCAGGCTCACGAAATCGGTTTCGTAATATGCAGTAAAGCGGTATGGCTATTGCTATTTCGTATAGCTATTTCCTGCTGGAAATAAATACTTGTGCCAACATGGATTTGGGAGGGTTTCTTCTATACGAATTACTTCGGCGGATATAATATGCGAGAAAACTGATATTTTGTTGAAGGGTTTGGATGATTGGACAAATTGAGCTTATCCAGGTCCAGAGGCCTCTTTCACAAGCACTAGCCGTAGTTCATTAATTCATGTGAGCATTTTACCCTCGTTCAACACTAATGCTACACTAACGGTTGATGGAGAAACTCACTATCCCTCCTCTGGAAGAGGCGCAGACGATCATTTTTACGTAGAACTTGATGCCACGTCTCACACTTTTGTACTTCAGGTTGGATATTAGAAACAATATAAATCAATGGATCTGTATTTTAAAAATGTAGATCCGTTGATTTTGTTTGGATGGGTTCAAATATCAAGTGATTTGGACACTAATTATTAAGCTGGACTTTAATATTAAAAGTCACCTTCGTTTTGAATAATAAACCTTTGCAGACCCAAAACAGAAAAGCCGCGTAAATCGTGTGATTTATGCGGCTTTGACCCTGCCTGTATTCTTTGTTGCGACCCTCACGGGACTCGAACCCGTATTCCCCTTGCAGGGCAGTATGGCTGTAAATACGCTTCCCTACTCTGTGTTACCGTTTCGGTGCATCTGTAAATTGTGATCATTGCAAAGCATGTCTGCAACGATATGTTTCCATACACTCCGCGGTGCCGTAATTTTACCGCAGCTTTGTCCATTTTAAGCTAGAAGGCCTGCTTGTTTTTACAAAGAGACAACACTACTACGCAACCCACCTGCGCACTTAAATAAAAAATAAATTTTGATTTATGTAGTCAACTACGTAGTTTTATACCATAAATCTATGCAAATGAGTACGGCACCTACTATAAGAATGATTGACAACCAGTTTTGCAAGCAGGTAATTGATATTATACTGCCCATACAACAAATAGAATTTAACGTTCCCATCACCATCGAAGACCAACCAGATCTGCATGATATTGAAACCAATTATCATCAGACAGGCGGCGGATTCTGGGGAGCCATGGTAAACGGCGAACTGGTTGGTACGATTGCCCTGATTGCCACCGGCCACCAGGCTGGCGCCATCCGCAAAATGTTTGTAAAAAAAGACTTCCGGGGCAAGGAATTGGGCCTGGCACAACAGCTCCTCGATCAACTGATCACCTATTCCAGGTCAGCAGGGATAACAGATCTTTACCTGGGCACGGTAGATAAGTTGGCAGCCGCCATCCGTTTTTATGAACGCAATCATTTTAAACAGATAAAAAAGACGGAATTACCATCGTACTTTCCGGTGATGAATGCAGACAACGTATTCTATCACTTACACCTTAACGATTAAAGGATATGACAAATGTGATTGACGAATCGGGTATACTGGCTATTTCTACCCGGTTGCAAAGACTCAGTGATCAGCTGCGCAAAGATGGGCAGCTGATCTATAAAGCCAATGGCATTGAGTTTGAACCTAAATGGTTTCCCGTTATTTATACCCTGTATCTTAAACCCGTATTATCTGTAGTGGAAATTGCGGTGGAAATAGGATATTCCCACCCTTCTACTATCAGCTTGCTCAAAGAGCTGGAGAAACAAAAACTCATCCGCTCTAAAAAAGACAGGGCAGACGAACGGAAACGACTCATACAGCTCACGGAAAAAGGGAAAGCGCTCGTCACAGATATGCAACCGGTATGGAAAAGAATGGTCGTTGCACTCACTGCACTAACGGATACTAAAAATAACCTGATGAAAGCGATTGAAGAAGTGGAGTTACAAATGAAAACATTAAGCTTTCTGGAAAGGGAACAACAACTGTAGTTGATAATTTGGAGAAAAATAAGGAAAGATATCTGCCGGAGGTTCATTCTAACAATCCCTTCACCAGCGCCTTCCACTGCAGCTTAGAGATACCAATGGCGCCGGTGGAGCCAACCACGGCATTCCTGATCTTATCTCCTACGTCAGCAGTTTGCGTATTAGGCACTTCATTACGCCCGTATACGGTAGCGGTAATGGTGGCCCCGTTCCTGACCAATACAAACGAACTACTGGCTTCTTTCCGCAGAAAATGTGCAATACCGGCGCTTTTCTGGATGGGATGCTCCGTAGGCCGTGCCCGGATAAAAAACACTTCCTGGTGCTCATTGAGCATCACATGCTCCTTCTGTTCAATCTTTACCCAGTCAAACCCCTTCCCGGCATTGGTACCCGGACCAGGAATATCTATTCGTATATACATCCCCGTTTCAGCCGGCCCCTCGGCCAGTTTGCCGGTCAGATCCGTCAACTGAAATTCAGAAGAGAAACTTCCACTCATTCCTGCCCATTTATTTACATCAGACAGCCTTGCTACCGCCGCCTTAAAAAAAGTCACCGCCGCGGTTTCATGTACCAGCTCCTTCGTCTCAGACGTAGTTGTGGCTTCTCCAATGTATTGTGCAGGTATAAACGGCGCTGCAATATTATCTGCCATAACACGAATTTTTGCTGGTAAAATAATAAGCGAAAAGATTAAAATTGTTGCCGGCCCTTTATTATTGCTCACTCCGATTGTAGTACATTTGGGCTACGAAGTTGAGATGCACCTCTGATCATCAGCACGGCAAAAGACGATTTGTTCAATCTAAAGATACGAAATATGAATAGCTTGTATATGCTTTTCTTAACCTGGTTCCTGCACCTCGGCTGCGGCAACATCCCGAATATCCCGGCTAATCAGACAAATGGTAAAATCACCGGTAAATGGATGCCGGTGAAGTCTATCATGAGCGCTACTGAAAACAAGGAAAAAGCATTTGAAAAAATAGATACCAACTTCAGCCCGATTGATGTGCTGCTCTTTAAGGAAAATGGCAACATCGTAGACGGCGGCCAACGCTACGAATCCTATGTGCTGGACCGGGAAGCCAAAGAACTCACCCTGCAGGAAGCCAATGGCGACGCCATCACCTTCAGGATACGCGTCCTCACCCCACAACAAATGATCATTTTCCGGGAGGATGAGGAAGTCTATAACAATAAGCACCGGCAGATGAAACTGGAAATCCATTTCAAACGACCGTAATTATTTCAACACCGGCAAAATGATACCGGAAGGGTGATCCTTATCATGATAAATACGGATCGTTTCTTTTACAAAGTCCTTTTCTGTGGCTTCGTATATATTTACGAACTGCTGCGGATTTCTGTCTGCCAAAGGAAACCAGGTACTCTGCACCTGGATCATGAGCCGGTGCCCCTTCTGAAAAGTATGGGCCACATCCGGTAAGGTAAACTTCACTTGCTCAATTTTACCGGGTTCAAACGCCTGCGGCTCCTCAAAGCTATGCCGGAAACGTCCCCGGAAAATATCACCCCTTACCAGCATCTGGTAACCACCCAACGGATAAGGCCCCCCGGCATCACGCGTTCTGTTGGGAGGAGGCGTATTGGGATAGCGGAAATCATCCGGAAATACATCTATCACTTTCACCACAAAATCTGCATCACTACCTGTCAGGCTTACACGCAGATCTGCTGTAACCGTGCCGCCTATGGTTAAATCTGCTGTCAGCGTATCTGTTTCGAAAGTCAGTACATCTGCCCGCCGCGAGGCAAACCGCTGGTCATCCGTCATATAATCACGGGTGCGGATATAATGTACATCCTGCGTATATGGCACCGGATGCGCCGGATCACTTACGTATTCACAGAAACCTGTCTCGCTTTTATGCCATGCCAGCTCCCCGTTTTCCTGTAAAAAAATCTCCCTTTCCTCGGCTACCGGCGGCCATTTATCGTATTGATGCCATTTGTTTTCACCACTGAAAAACACGTTAGCTTCTGCGATGGCAGACAAATCGCCTTTTCCTTTGAGATGATAATTAAAAAACGGTACTTCTATATGCTCCTGGTACCAGGCGGCAGTGTTATCGCCAAACTGAATATTGCCCAGGTGCGTACCATCTGTAGAGGCCCATTGGCCATGGTACCAGGGGCCCATCACCAGCCGGTTGAAATGTGCACCCGGATTACGTTGTTCTACTGCCTTATATAAATTCCAGGCGCCATAACAATCTTCTGCATCAAACAAGCCRCCCACTACCAACACGGCAGGTTTTATACTGTCCACGTAATTACGCGGATCACGCGCTTTCCACCAGTCGTCGTAATGCGGATGCGCAATGATTTCTTTCCAGAAAGCCAGACTATCACCCGTTAGTTTCGTGAAGTTTTTGATGGTCCCTATTTTCAGAAAAGTATTGTAGTTATCGGTACATGGTAATTTTAATGCCTGTACCGGCGCTACCGATATCGGTTTGGGATGAGGATATCCAAATCCTTTGGTATAAAAGCCGAAACAGTCCATCAGGAAAAAGGCGCCGTTGTGATGAAAATCATCTCCACGAAACCAGTCGGTTACCGGCGCCTGCGGGCTTACCGCCTTCAATGCCGGATGTCCGCTCAACGCAGCCATGGTAGTATAAAACCCCGGATAGGAAATACCAAAAGCACCTACCTTGCCATTGTTACCCGGTATATTTTTCAGCAACCAGTCGATGGTATCATAGGTATCGCTGGCCTCATCAATATCATTGCCCTCCTTATGCGGATTAAACGGACGCACATCTTTAAATGCTCCTTCGCTCATCCAGCGACCACGCACATCCTGCACCACAATAATATAATGTTCGTGTGCATAGCTGTTCCAGTATATATTCCAGAGATTCGGGCTGAGATGTTGTTCCCCGTAAGGTGCTGCCGAGTAAGGCGTACGCGTGATGAGTATCGGGTGTTTCTCAGTGTTGTCTTTCGGCAGGTAAATAGCCGTAAACAAATGCACCCCGTCCCGCATACGGATTTGACGCTCCTGTTTATAATAATTTTTCTTTACCCATATTGAGTCACTGGCATGCTGCCCCCAGGCCGGGAGCACATACAGTGCTCCCAGCAACATAAAAATAAAACGATTCATACTACGCTATTTAATTCAACCCGCCTGCCATCATGGATTCTGAGGAAAATTGGTCGGATCGTTGTGAATATCTATTTCGCTTTGCGGAATAGGAAACAGCAACCGGGCCGGCGTCAATACCGGGGTAGCCAGGTTGTACTCTTTCTGCAAATGTGCCTGCATAATCGCTAATCCTTTGGAATAACGGATCAGGTCAAACCAACGATTATTTTCAAAGGCCAGTTCTACCCTTCTTTCTGCAAAAACGGCATCACGGAAACTACCCTGATCAGGGAGGTCTGTAGCGGTTTTCGCTATCAGGCCAGCTCTTCTTCTTACCTGGTTCAGGTAATCAAAAGCACTACCAGGCCCGTTAGCAGCACTATATCCCTGCTCATTCAGCGCTTCCGCCTGTAACAACAATACATCCGCATATCGTAATACCGGGAAACTGTTTCCACCGTCACCGGTAGCACCAGGTACATCCAGGTATTTCTTTACATAATTCCCTTTCTGTGTGGTGGTGGCATTTTTAAAGGAAACCGTATCCAGCGAAGCGATCAGGCGCTTATCATCTTTCTCGTAAGCAGACACGATATCATTGGTAGGCCGGTTGTTATTGGATCCCCCATAGGCGACACCGTTATAGTAGAAAGAAAACGGCACCATGTCCGTGAAATAGGTATTGCCTTCGGATGGACTCAACCCTTTCTTAAACCGCACAGTGAATAACACTTCGCTGTTGACTGCATTGGCCGGGTTATACAAACTGGCATAATCCGTTAACAACGTATAGCCGGTAACGTTTTTAAGCACCGCAGTTGCAGCAGACCATTTTTTCTCTGTCACATATACTTTACCCAACAGCCCATTTGCCGTACCGGCAGTTGCCCTGCCATAATCACCGGCATTGGAGTATGCCACAGGAAGTAAGGTAGCAGCAGATTGCAGGTCCTTCTCGATCTGTGCATACACATCTGCTACTTCATTTCTTTTATCGTTCTGTGCTTCTGAAGTAGTTTCTGTTTTAATCACCAGCGGTACTTTTCCATACAAACGTACCAGGTCAAAATATACAAATGCTCTCAGGAACTGTGCTTCTCCCTTGAATTGTTTTTTGGAAGAATCCGGAATGGCAGCCGCATCTATCTGATCCAGTACGGCGTTAGCACGTGATATGGTCACATAGGCACCTGCGTATACGTCTGTCAGGAAGGGATTGGTAGTGGTTTCCGTGAACAGGTCTATCTGGGAAGCTACGCCACCCAGCGCACCACGATCAAGGATATCTGTATTGTCACTTCTTACTTCCATCAGGTAGTAACTGGATTTACCATAAGAGCGTGTACTCTGCAGCCCGTCGTAGACAGCATTTACGCCCTGCTGGAAGTCATTGGCTGTTTTAAAAAAGGTCGCCGTAGTTTGATTGGATACCGGTGCCAGGTTAATAAAATCTTTACTGCAGGAAGATATAACCGTTACCAGCGACAAGCCTGCTATTGCTTTTGTGATACTTAACTTCATAAGTTCCTGTTTTTAGAATGAAAGATTGATACCTGCGGTGAATGTTCTCGGCAAAGGATAAGTACCGTAGTCCTCTCCCTGCGACAGCGGGCTATCCGGTCTGGCATTCACTTCCGGGTTGTAGCCGGTGTAGTTGGTCCAGGTATAGATGTTCTGACCGGATACGTAAATCCGCAGTCCCTGTATCTTATTCTTCAGCAACCGCTGATCAAAAGTATAACCGATGGTAAGGTTACGTAAACGCACATACGAACCATCTTCTACAAAGAAGGAACTCGGTTGCGCACTGTTACCGGTGGTTACGCGGTTAGGGCGGATGGTGTTGCCATCACCCGGATCCGCAGGCGATTTCCAGTAACCCGTCTCTTCAATCATCTGGTTGGCATTACCTTCCCCATTATACAGGAAGCGGCGTTGCAGGTTCATGATTTTATTACCGTTTGATGCCTGCAGGGCTACTGTGAGGTCAAATCCTTTGTAACGGAATTCGTTGGAGAGGCCCCAGATAAACTTAGGAAAGTAGCTGCCTATATCTGTTCTGTCGCTGGCATCAATTTTTTTATTATCATCTACATCGATAAACTTACGATCGCCGGGTTTCGTAGTGGCATAGTGCGGATACGCATCTATGGCCGCCTGATCTTTAAATGAGCCACCATTTACATAACCATAATAGCTGCCTATAGGCAATCCCACTTTAGTGATATATAACTGTGAAATGGTACCATTACCACCATCTGAGATGATAGGTGCATTGTTGGCGCCGAGTTGTAATACTTCATTTTTATTTGCAGAGATGTTGAAGCTGGTATTCCATACAAAAGCACCAGTCAGGTTGCGGGTATTCAAACCAAACTCCACCCCTGTATTGCGCACTTTACCTATATTCTTCAACGCTGTGCCAAAGCCGGAGCTCAGTGCTACGGGCACATTCAGCAGCAGGTTAGAGGTAGTGGCGCGGTAATAATCTGCACTGAGATAAATCCTGTTGGAAAATAAACCGATGTCTAAACCAGCGTTTAGCTGTACCGTTTTTTCCCAGGTAAGATCCGGATTGGCCGGCTGGGATAATCCTACGCCATTCACCGCTGTGCCGTTACCACTGCCCAGTATATAGCCGTTAGAGGATAACAGGTCGTAAGAGGCGTAGTTGGCAATCTGGAAATTACCGGAAGTACCATAACTCACCCGCGCCTTTAGTTCCGAAATGGCTTTCACCTTAAAGAAGGATTCATTGCTGATAAGCCATCCACCGGAAACGGCAGGGAAATAGCCCCATTTGTTATTGGCACCGAAGCGGGAAGATCCATCGCTACGGATGCTGGCAGAGATAAAGTATTTATCATCGTAGTTGTAGTTTACCCTGCCGAGGTACGACAACAACGACCATTGTGATTCTGTAGAAGTACCGCTGGTGATGGTGGCCGCATTTAATGTTTGTACGGCATCGTTAGGGAAACCGGTACCATCCGTTTCATTGGCTTTGGTTACATTTTTCTGGGAAGTATAACCTGCCAGCACATCAAAGCGGTGTTTTTCGTGTATGCTAAACTGGTAGTTCAGGGTATTTTCCCAAAGCCAGTTGGTAGATAAGGCCGTTTGAGCGGATCCCTTCGGGATGGTGGGAGCTGCCTGCTGCACTGGTTTGTAGCTTCCCAGTGTAGATGGCCGGAAATAATTGCGGCTGAAATGATTGATATCGGAACCGAAGAATGTTTTAAACTTCAGGCCTTTAATGATTTCATATTCTGCCCAGGCACTACCCAGGTTGCGCACATGATCCATTTTATCTTTTATCTGTGTGGCCAGTGCTACGGGGTTTTCACCACCAGAGTAACCATAGGCCCATACATTTTGGCGGTTGGTAGCCAGCGATCCGTCAGGGTTGTATACCGGGAATAYGGGTGATGCTTTCAGGGCATTGCTGAGGATACCATCGAATGTCCAGGGACCTTCACTGTTGATCAGGTCATAGTGATCAAAGGTAGGATTCACGGATACGCCTATCCGCAGTTTCTGTGTAAGTTCTGCTGTCAGGTTGGCTCTCAATCCATATCTTTTATAGCCGGAGCCCAGGATGATTCCTTTTTGATCGAGGTAGTTACCGGAAACATAATACTGGAACTTATCACTACCGCCGGAAACATACAGCGTATGATTCTGGATGGGGGCTGTTCTGAACAGGGCATCCTGCCAGTCGGTATTGGTGAGTCCCTGATTACCTGCCAGGTAAGGCAGTATTTCAGGTGCAATCTGGTAATTGGAATTACCTCTGGTGGCGTTATCGTCTGTAATTTTACCCGATGGTTTGAAATCCAGGTAGGCGTTGTTCTTTGCATCAAAGCTGAACTTCGACCACTCATAGGCGTCCATCAGTTTTATTTTTTTGCTGGCCTGTTGAAAACCGGCGTACATGTTATACCCGAACGAAGGAGGTCCGGATGTTTTGCCTTTTTTGGTGGTGATGAGCACCACGCCGTTAGACGCCCTGGAGCCATATATAGATGCAGAGGAAGCGTCTTTCAGGATATCGATGGAAGCAATATCATCACTATTCAGCGTACTGAGTGGATCCGGAGATTTCTGGAAAGATGCCTGCCCGGTGATGTTCACCACATCTGTTGATCCCTGCAGGTTTTTCAGATCATTGGAGAGCGGAATTCCATCCACCACATATAATGGATCGATACCAGCGGAGATAGAGTTCAGCCCCCTGATGCGTACACTGATGCTGCCACCTGGTGCGCCGGTATTTTGCAACACCTGTACACCAGGTACTTTACCTGCAATAGCCTGTTCAAAGCTGGTCACCGGCTGATCTTTCAGATCAGCGGCGCGTACCGAAGCTACTGCTCCTGTAATTTCTTTGCGGCGTTGTACACCGTATCCTACCACTACTACCTGATTAAGGGAAGAAGTAGATTCTTTGAGTGTAATGTTTACCTGCTGAGGCTGTCCTTCTGACAAAGTAACACTCGCTACCAGGGCCGGTTCATAACCGATAGAAGTAAATTGCACACTATAAGGGCCACCAATACCGAGATTAGTGAAGCGAAAAGCGCCGCTGCCATTGGTTTGTGTGGATGCCGTGGCGCCGGTGGTTTCATTTTTCACCACTACCGATACGCCAGGCACTCCCTGATGACGTTCATTCTGAACGATACCGGTAACGCCTGCACGTTTTTCCTGCGCCAGCAGGTATAAAGGCGTCAGTAAGGCTATGAGCAAAAATGCGCTCCGCCATTTTTCTTTAAAAGACCGAAAGTAAAAAGAATCCATAGGTAATTTTTGAGGCCCCGCCCAGGCTGTTGCCATGCCTGCGAAAAGAGAAAGCACGCTTCTAAATGCTCACCGATGTACGAGGGCCGGTTGATAAAACTGTTTTAAACCGACTACGGCTGAATCGCGATATCAAATTTCAATTCAGCGTTAAAAGTACCAACAAGTTTTTAGTCCACCAAATTAATAGACTAATGTAAAGGAGTTATTTTTGTGGTAGATAAATTTACTTTGCAGCAGAGGAAATACCGCCATTAATTACACAGCCGGTAAATTCCAGGGAAAGTTCAGGATAAGGTAATCATCAAAGACGACCATTATAGTGGTGTCCGATAATGAACAATCGCCGTTAAAACCGGACAGCGGGCAAAGGAAATTCCAAACACTACGTATTGATAATCAACATCAATGAAGTTGGCATTTACTTAGCCATTGCAAGTCTACAACATCACACACTATGTTTAAAAGTCAATTAAAAATCGCGTGGCGGAATTTCCGGAAAAATATCACACATAGTCTGTTGAATCTCGTTGGGCTTACGATGGGGCTTACGGCTTGTTTCTTTATTGCGATTTATGTGACGGATGAATACAGCTACGACAAGTGGATCCCTCAGCAACAGGAGGTATACAGAATTGCCGAGGAAGTGAAGACTCAAACCAACGACGCCCTTCGTTTCTCCTCCACACCGGGTAACCTAAAGCAGGCCGTACTCGCCTATCCACAGGTGGCATCGGCCACACGCATTTTTGATTATATAAAGAATTCAGTAGTCAGTACCGGCACACAAAAACAGATTCCAGAAACGGCGGTTTACCTGGCAGACAGCAATCTGCTGGAAGTACTTCCCTATCCTTTGCTGGCAGGCAATCCACGTACGGCCATGAATGAGATGGATGCTATTTTATTGACAGCTAGCAAAGCAGAAAAATATTTTGGAAAAGAAAATAATGCCAGTAACTATCTCAATAAAATATTAACGATTAATCAAAAGCACTATCGGGTAACGGGTGTACTGAGAGATATTCCTTTCAACACCTATTTCAGGCCGGACTTTATCGTCTCCGCGGTGGCTTTCCGTAACCAGGAATGGTTCAAGCGCAACAATGATAACTGGCATGGTACCGTGGTGCAGACATTTATCAAACTAAAGCCAGGTACATCAGCTACGGCATTCGACAAACAGATCAGGTATCTTGCTTATCAGTATGTAGGTGATGAAATAAAGGCCAACGGACAAGTATATACGTACTTTTTACAGCCACTGGCAGGCATACACCTGCATTCGAATCTTCGCTATGAACTTAGTAAAAATGGGGACGCCTACTATGTACGTATCTTATCTTTCGTAGCATTATTCATCCTGTTGATTGCAGGCATCAATTTCGTCAACCTGGCTACTGCCAGGGCCACTACGCGGGCTAAAGAAGTAGGTGTGAGAAAGGTAATAGGCGCCAGACGTTCCCAGCTCATCTTGCAATTTATGACAGAAGCAGGCATGATGAGTACGATGGCTTTCCTGCTATCGCTGTTACTGGTGGTGTTGTTCCTCCCCTCTTTCAATCATATTGCGGATAAGAATTTTACAATAGTGGCCTTGTTGCAACCAGGTATTATAGGTGCCGGGTTTGGCATTAGTTTATTGATTGGATTGCTCGCCGGTGTTTACCCGGCTATTGTCCTGTCCGGGTTTAATCCTTCCCGCATGGTGCAGAGGAGCGGACTGCAAATGAAAACTCATTTCCTCCGGAATGCACTGGTGGTAACACAGTTTTCTATTTCCATCCTGCTGATCATCGCCACGATTGTTGTATACAAGCAGCTCCAATACATGAAAAACTACGACCTGGGTTTTGATCAGTCGCAGGTATTGGTGGTACCTGCCAATGGTGGTGAAGCAGGCAAAAATATTAAAGCACTGGTGGAAAAATTTAAGGAGCAGGCAGGTGTGATATCTATTACCGCCTCAGGTAACGTACCCGGGCAAGAGTTTGGGAATAACCTCCTCCGGCTCAAAAGTGATCCTACTAAAAAAACAGATACCCGGTTACTGTCTGCAGATGATCAGTTTTTCCAGACCTATAACATCAAGTTGCTGGCAGGCCGGCAGTGCAGCATGGTAAAAGATACCTCCCGGAAATCCGGCGATATTATGATCAACGAAGCAGCACTCCCCTTCTTCGGCTGGAAAAAGCCGGAAGACGCACTGGGACAGGAATTCGACTGGGGCTGGGGGACCATATGCGGTGTATACAAAGATTTTCATTTCAACTCCCTGCAACGTGGAGTAACGCCCATGGCTATATTTTATAATCCCAACTGGCTAAATTATATCAGCATAAAAATAAATACAGGTAATGCTGCAGCTACTGTTGCTGGTCTGGGTAAAACCTGGCAGGCAATTGTTCCGGCTATGTCATTTGATTACTTCTTCCAGGATGAAGCCTTTAACCGTCAATACCGGGAAGAACAACGACTGGGTGAGCTCTTCATGCTGTTCTCCATCTTTGCTATTGGTATTGCCTGTCTGGGGTTGTTTGGACTCGTCTCCTTCACTGCAGCACAGCGTACCAAGGAAATAGGCATCAGGAAAGTATTAGGTGCCAGTATCAGCGGTATTGTTCAACTATTATCGAAAGATTACCTGAAGCTGGTCATCCTTTCTGCCACGATCGCTTTCCCACTGGCATGGTGGGCGATGAGTAGCTGGCTGCAGGATTTTGCATACCGTGTTCCGCTGAGTGTATGGGTATTCATCATAGCAGGAGGAGGCGCATTGCTGGTAGCTTTGCTCACCGTGAGCTTCCAGGCGGTGAAAGCTGCACTGGCGAACCCGGTGAACAGTTTGAAGTCAGAATAAGTATTACCCGCGTCAGCAAAGAACGCTGCTGACGCGGGTATTAAGCGACATGTGTGACGCTGCCGGTTGCTGCTGTAACTGGATTTACTTCGTAAAGAAGATCACGTCCTCTCTACCCGGTTCTATGTCTGTCAGCTCTTCTTCCCAACCGGGCGACAACTTAAAGATATTATGCAATCCACCCAGGAGTTCCAGCCAGCCGCTCATTTCATCGGATACCTCCAATGTTTCGCCGTCAGCCGCTTCAAATACCAGGAAGGTAGCTTCTCCCGGATACGCATATACTTTATAGCCTGAAATACGGACCACATCTCCCCAGGAAAGGGTATCGTCAATGTCCTCATCATATTTCACAGCAAGTCCTGATTCATCAAATTCTATATCCATATTGCGAAGGTATTAATTTTACAGAAATCACTTTACGGCTGCAATGAAAAGGCCACTTTAAACAACCGGCTCTCTCCGCCATCATTATCGGATACCAGGTGAAGAATCAGCTCCTCCTCCATGATATGCTCCACACAAATGCCTTCTATCTTTTCCGCTTTAAACACGGGATCTGCTTCCGCCAGGTTCAGCCATCCATCCATAGCCACTGACGTATGGGTTAGTTTTTGGGAGATATCCGCTATCCATCCAATATAACTGTCGCCGATGACGCCATCGTCATAGGCATTGGTAGTGGCCTCTGATGACAAAGTGCAAAGCAGCAGATCTTTGCCCGGTACATAACACAGTTCAGATACTCCTGCAAATACGGGCGTAGGCGTTAGTAACGTTAACGGTAGTACGGAAAATGCAGGGACACATTCCTGCTCCCAAAAACCATTGGGGACAAGGATCAGTTGATTAACCGGATAAGACTCATTGCCCCGGTTGCTGAGCAGCAACGTGTTTCCGATCACAGTAGCACCCTCTACGTTTAGTTCGCTGATGCCACTTGTGGTCAGTTGCGAGATGAAAGCGGCCGGATAATTAATTCGTTGTATGTTGGTGGCGGCCTGCGCATCCGGGAGTTGTGTGCCTGTTGTTGCCGGCTCCTCTACTGTGCCTGGCAAAGGTAGCAGCAGCAACTGACGACGCTTTTCCGTAGCCAACGAGCCGGATGCCAGCAAATACGTTTGTCCATGCAGCGTAATGAGCGCTGATGCTTCATAATCCGGTTTCTCCGCTTTGGCAATTCTTTTACCGGGGGCATCTGCTACCGGCACACTTTTAATAACGTGATAATCGCGGTCCAGCACCAAAATGCAGGTGGCGTCATCGCCTATCAGGTATAATTTTCCATCCAGGTATTCCACTGCCGAGGCAGAAGGAAAATCCGGCAGTAATAATGTATGTAATAATATAATCCCTGCTTTCATACAATAGCCAATTATTTATGTTGCTGCAGCAACCAGGTGTAAATCTCCGGCTTTTTTTCATACAAAAACTGTATGCCATGTCCTTCATTTGACAGGGGCGTAAATTTCATATGTCCCTGGCAGGTACGCAGTTTATCAGCGATCCTGATAGTCTCTTTTATGTCTACCTGGTCATCGGCGGTACCATGGAAGGCCCAGATAGGGATATGTTGCAGGTTGCAGATCCTGCTGGTATCACTGTCATTACAGCCCCCACATAAAGGCAGCAAGGCCGCAAATTTATCCGGGAAGTCCATGGCGGTAATGTAAGTGCCATAGCCACCCATACTTACCCCGGTCAGATACACCCGGTTAGTGTCGATAAGATATTTGGTGGTCAGTTCGGCATACAGTGGTTCAAACCAGTTTTCGGTAGACCAATACTTATTATCCGGACACTGCGGAGCGGCAATGATAAAATCAAATTGCTGTCCCCTGGCCACGAGATAAGGCAGGCCGTATACTTTAAGCTTTTCCAGGTCATCTCCTTTCTGGGACCCACCATGCAAATAAATGACCAGTGGATATTGCTGCTGCGGATTGTATTGCGCAGGCAGGTATAAGAGGTAGTGATAAGCTGCCTTCGTTTTGGTATTCACCTGTGCCCCACTGCTGAAACCTATCAGCAGCCATATCAAAAGCCACCCTGCACGCATATTTTTACTTTAACCGGATGACTACTGACTTTATCGCTTTGGCCCAGAAAACACCCAGTTGTGCGGCTCCCTGCTCGTTGGGATGCAACTGGAAAATGCCCGCTTTACCTTGCTCCTGTATGAATAGTTCCGGATGCTTTTCAAAGTATTTAAATCCGCCGGTGTAACCGGTATATACCTGTTTAGGATGGCTGGTACGGTACTCGGCCACAATGGTATTTAATACCGGAAAATAAGATTGTAGTCTCGCCAGTCCTTCTGCGAGGTAGCGGGAACTGTTTTGTGTATTGGGACTATACCAGGTAGGATGATGCAAAATGATGATACAACCGGGATAATCTTTTAACAGGCGGTCCAGGATCGTCTTTACATTGACTTTATAATTTTCCGGAGATACAGGTGAACCATTGGGACCTTCTATGGCGCTATCGTTAGTACCAAGTACCATGGAAAATACCAGTGTAGCGTCTTTATCGCTTTTAAAGGCATCTGCTGCTTTTATAACGTTGTTGAATAAACGATTGGTGGCGGGCAAAAAATCAACGGTAGTAGAACCACTCACGCCCTGGTTGCTATAATTAATCACTGCATCCGGCATGGCTTGTTTCAGCCATTCCCAGGATTTTACCGGTGGCGCGTCCTGCTGCGGATGTGCCAGGCCCCCGCCCTGTGTGATACTGTTTCCGATAAAAACAATGTTCAGTTTTTTTGACTGCGACATGGCAGTAATGCCCGACAGCAGGAAAAAGAAGCAAAGAGCAAAAGATAGTTTGTTCATCATGTGGATAATCATTGAATCGTGTAAAATAATATGTTCAGCGGATAATTATGCATTTTTTATAGGAAGCTGTCTTTTGAAAAAAAGTTTTTGTGTAACCAAATGGTTACCTATATTTGTAACCGAAAGGTTACACAATTTAAAAACAAACAACTTGAGAAGAGACGTATTTCAGGCAATAGCAGATCCCACCCGGCGGCAGATCATTGGTTTACTGGCAAACGCCTCTTTAAACCTCAACAGCATCGCGGATAATTTTGATATCAGCCGTCCCGCCATTTCCAAGCATATCCGGATTCTGACGGAATGTGGACTGGTGACGATTAAACAGGATGGCAGGGAGCGCTATTGCAGCGCCGATTTAAAACAGTTGAAAACCGTAGCAGACTGGACAGCGCAGTACCATGCTTTCTGGTCAGGTAAACTGGATGACCTGGAATCCTTTCTGGCTAAATCGCCTCGTCCCCGCAGGAAAAAACAGTCGGAATAAGCTGCTGGTATCAAACACCCGTCAATATCTATTCATCTATAAAATATAGTACTCCATGAGTAACAATCCACTCGTTGTTGAACGTACACTGAATGCGCCTGTAAAAGCAGTATGGGAAGCCATTACAGACAATGAAAAACTACAGCAATGGTATTTTAAACTACCTGCCTTTGAGGCCCGGGTAGGCTTTGAATTTAGTTTCAGTGCCGGAAAAGACGGAGAGCAGAAAGAATATCTGCATCGCTGCAAAGTAACGGCCGTAGAATCGCTTAAAAAGCTCAGCTATACCTGGAGATATGAAGGTTATGCAGGCGATTCAGAAGTGACCTGGGAACTATTCCCGGAAGGCAACAAAACAAAATTGAAATTAACACATACCGGACTGCATACATTCCCGGTTACTGCAGATGCTGCATTTGCAGTGGAAAGTTTTACATCAGGCTGGAATCATATTCTGGGTACATCCCTGCCTGATTTTCTGGCGAAATAGCGTTGAAAGAATTACGAATTACGAATTACGAATTACGAATTTACTGGGAGATTGTAAACGCGAAAGACAATATTCGCTTATGTCTCCCTGTAAATTCGTAATTCGTAATTCCTAATTCGTAATTGTTTCCAGCAACGGCGATTCAAACATGCTTACCGGGGAAATTATTTTTTCGTCTAACGGAATGTGGTCGCCATAAATCGCTTTCATCTGCTGTTTTACCGCAGTGCTGCTCAGATCAAATTCCTTCAGTGTTTGCAGGCTCCCTATCTCCAATCCTGTAGCAGATTTATAAATTTTCCATACCAGCTCAGAACAGTAAATCCGTTCATCTGACCAGCCAAAATAAAAATCATAATCTTTCCCATTGAATGGTTTACCAGCCGCCTTCATTTTCATGATCACTGCCGGTGTAATCGCAGTGGCGGCATCTTTTAGCCGCTTAACCACATAATGGCCTTTCTTCCCCCGGGCTATCCATTGGCGCAGTGGCGTATATCTCACTGGTTGCAATGCCTCATATACGTACCATTGATCATCATCTCCCTTAAAAATTATTCCGCAATGACTATATTTGGAATGCGTTGCCAATTGAATGGCCGTACTTAGGCCCGATTGCGATACCTGAAAAATAATATCGCCTTCCCGTACATCCGGTATGGCAGCCATTTTCTTCGTGAAAAGATGGCCGGAAATGAAAGTACGTGCAGCCAGTAAAGACCCTGCGACAACAAATAGCAGCAGAATAGTGAAAATCGTTTTTCTGAATATGAACATACACGGAAATTTAAAGTAAAAATAAATTCTATTATCAATAAGCTAAAAAAGAAATGAATACTATACTTATCGTGCCCGCCATCACTGCGGAGGTAGAACTGTTACAACAAATTGCCAGACAAACATTCCAGGAGAGTTTTGCTGCTGACAATACCCCGGAAAACATGAAGCATTACCTGCAGGAAAATCTCAGTATCGCTAAATTGTCGTCCGAAATGAGCAACCCGGATTCTGAGTTTTTCTTTGCCATGCTGAAAAACCAGCCCATCGGTTATATGAAACTGAATTACAAGGGAGCACAAACCGAAGTCTTCAACAGCAGAGCGGTAGAACTGGAACGCATATACGTTTTAAAATCTCACCAGGGTCAGAAAATCGGACAACTGTTGTTCAATCATGCGCTCAATGCAGCCAACGAGATTAAAGCGCCTTTCCTGTGGCTTGGTGTATGGGAACATAATACCAAGGCAATTGCGTTCTATGAAAAAAATGGATTTTTCGAGTTCAATAAGCATCCTTTCATGCTGGGTGATGAAAAGCAAACAGATATTCTGATGCGGTTAGACTTACCACTGCCCAAAGCGCAATAAGAAATATTTGATTATCTTCGCGCCCCTTTTTACTTTAAGCGCACCCCCATGAATCATTTTCCGGTTTCCAATTCCCAACTTTCGGCTGCTCACCTGGCCCGGTTGCTGCAGTTGCAGTATGATCTGGCGCCAGGTGTTGACTGCCACCTGATCAAAGCAGGTATCAATGATACCTACCAGGTAACAACCGCTTCGGATAAATATGTTTTCCGCGTATACAGTCTGAACTGGAGAACACCGGAAGAGATCCTGGAAGAAATCCGGCTCCTCCAGCACCTGAAAGATCATGAAATACCCGTTTCTTCTGCAGTGGCAGATAAGAACGGACATTATCTGCAAACGCTCAATGCCCCGGAAGGTGAGCGTTTCGGTGTGCTGTTCACTTTTGCCGCAGGGGAAAAACTGCATTCCTATGCGGATGAAATTCATTTCAAAACCGGCGCAGTCATGGCCCGCATGCACCAGCTTACGCAAAACTTCCCGCTAAACAGGATCACTTATACCGCCACTACCCTGCTCGAAGATCCGATGCCTTATATCAACAAATTCCTCGAAGCAGATACGCCTGAAATGGCATTTATGCGCAGTACCCAACAATACCTGCTGAAGGAATTGCAGGGCGCAGATACCTCCGCTATCAGGCAGGGCGTGGTGCATATGGATATCTGGTTTGATAATATGAATATCAATAAGCAGGGAGATATTACCCTTTTTGATTTCGACTTTTGCGGTAACGGCTGGCAATGCCTGGACATCGCCTACTACATTTTACAACTGCATAGCGTGCTCCGGGAAATGCCGGAATGCCAGGTAAAGATGGATGCTTTCCTGGATGGTTATACGGCTGTAATGCCCATCAGTGCAGAAGAAAAGCGTTTGTTGCCCGTGTTGGGAGTATGCATGTATTTCTTTTACCTGGGCATACAATGCAAACGTTATGATAACTGGTCTAACTCCTTCCTGAATGAAGCATATCTGAAAAGGTTTATCAATGTGCTGGTGAAACGTTATTATGATTTGTACCTGCCGGCAACATCAACGGTAAATCCATAGCAGTATGGGGCGGGAAGCTTTATCCAGGTAGGGTTCCAGCGTGGCAAAATAATCCGGGTTCAACATCGGGCAACCATCACTGCGTACAATACCTTCATTTTGTGCGGTGAGTGGAACACTGGGATAACTATGCAACACCACAAACCGGTTAAACGCATTGCTGTTACTGCTATCCAGCCCGTATAATTTATATGCCGTTCCAAAGCGGCCACTATACTTGCCGCCTATACGATATTTACCCAGCGAAGAACAACGACTACCGGAAACATTGGAAAAGACGGCCTTCTCTGCCCTGAAATCGGGTCCTTGTCCGTGTGACACTAAACCTGTGCTGATTATTGTATGATGCAGAAGGTCGTAGCAAACAAATCTTTTGCCACCGGAAAATACTTTAAAGTCTGCCAGAAAAGCGTAACGGGTATTATAACCATGTGCCGCCGCATATTGCTGCAACTGGTCTGCCTTGTGGCGCAGTATATCCGGATCTGGTGCCATCACTGGCAAAGGCGGGGTGGCCACTACGGAAGCATTACTCCGCTCTCTTTTTTTATCGTTACAGGCAACCAAACAACCTGCCAGCAGCCATATCAGCCACCATGAGTTGCCTCCTTTTGTGAATACCATATTTTAGAGATGCAGCCAGCTGTATTTTCCATATGCCGCCGCAAAAAATTTGCGGAGGCATCATGATTATTCCCAGATCTCTTTAATATGAATGAGGATAGAGTAACGGCCCGTGGCAGGATAATTTTCGATGTTCAGTTGTGCTGCATCAAAGGGCTGCGGCAGTTTATCGGCGTATTGCAGGTAGAGTTCCTGCACCACCGCAATAGCTTCTTCTTTATTTTCCACCACCCATGATTTAGCAGTTTTCTGATTATCAAACAGTTGGTTAAATGCCTTCCTGCTTGTTTCGGTATGCTCAAACGGCACCACTTTCAGGGTCCACACCTCTCCTATCTTTTCCGGTTGCACGGGTATATCCAGGTTAATTTTAAACCTTTCCAAACCTGCAGGGTCCAGGGCACGCATGATATCCATCGCAACTGACATAATCTTGTTTTTAGTTTCAAAACGCAATATTACAACTTCCCGTAAAATTAAGACCGCTATTCCCCTCCTTTTACTTTCATCTTCAGCATATAAAGTCCTTTCCCGGCTGTAATAAACAGGATATTATTATCTTTTCCACCAAAGCAGGCATTGGCCGTCCAGCCTTCGGGGATGGGGATATGACCTGTTTGCTGCCCCTCTTTATTAATCACCGTAATGCCGCTACCGCAGAGATACAGATTGCCTTCACTGTCGAGCGCCAGGCCATCTGTTGTTTTGGAAGCCATTAAATGCTGCCCGGACAGGGTGCCATCTTTATTGACATCGTAGCGGTACACCTTACCACCGTTTATATCTGCTACGTACACCAGTTTACCATCGCGGGTACCAATGATCCCATTAGGTTTTACAAAATCAGCGGCGGCTATCACGGGTATTTTAGTGCCTGGCGCCAGGTAGTATACCCGCTCTTCCTTTATATCCGGCTGTTTGCGATCCCAGTAATCACGCTGGTAGTAAGGGTCTGTAAAATAAATGCCACCATTGGGCGCTACCCAAACATCATTGGGCCCGTTGAGCCGGTGTCCCCCGAAATTATTTACCAGTATTTTTATTTTCCCTTTAGGAGAGATGGATAATAACTCATCTTTCTCATCTGCGCAGGCAATGATATTGCCTTTGGGATCCATATACAGTCCGTTGGAGCGACCCGATTTTTCCAGGAACACAGAGAATTGTCCGCGGGTATCGTATTTCCAGATCTTATCATTGGGCTGATCTGTAAAATAGAGGTTCCCTTTTCTATCCGTCACCGGGCCTTCCGTAAACGAAAATTGTTTGGAAATCAGCTCAGGGCGGGCATTATCAGCTACGGTGGGAGGAAGAGAATCCTGCGCCATGACATGGATACCACCCATGCAAAGTAATAACGTGGAATAAAATCTCAATCGCATAATGATTCTTCTATTTCCACAATTGTAATAATTATGGCGGAGAATTTTTACTAAAAAAAATCCAGCTCCTCACAGGTATCAAAAAAAAGGATAAACGTATTGCTACGTTTATCCTACAAAGTAATCGGCCACGAATCAACGCAGCCAGTTTACCGGCCATGAAAATAACCAGCCTCAAGAAGCAAAATATAAAATAATGTAGTCTGATAATAAATGAACCGTTGACATTAATCGTGAAGACAGCCTGGAAATATTTTGGGGTAAACAATACTGGATGATTTGTTACCCGATTTTAGAATGGCGTTCCAGTCAGGTGTTTTTGATGTGTTAACAGTTTTCCAGCTAATTACGGAGCAAAGTTATCCAGAGAAGTAATGGCTGCATAGTACAAAAACGACATCTTTTTTCTGCTTACCTCATAAACTTATGTAGTCTTATGGTGTTTTTCAGTTCTTCCTCATTAATAAATGACGGGGTAATGCCCGCAAACTTTTTGAAGTCCCTGATAAAATGCATCTGATCATAATAGCCATTGCAGTAAGCTATTTCAGTCCATGTTTTCTCCGGAAACTGTTCTTTCAGTTGATAGGCTTTACAGAACCGGACCAGGCTGGCATATTGCTTGGGGGGCATACCCAGGCGTTCTATACACTTTCGTTCAAACTGTCTCAGGCTGAGACATGCTACAGAAGCCAGCTCTTCCATCGTAACATTGCCGGAAGTGCTCACCAGCGCAGCCATGGCCTGGTCTACCGGCAACAAAGGCTTTAACTGGGTGATTTTTTTCAGCAAATAAAACTGGGTGATACTTACCATGTGATCCCAGTTATCCGCTTCTTTCAGCCTTTCTGTGATTTCCGCTATTTCCTGGTTACCCAGCAACAAACGGGTATCAAAGTCCTCCCCGTAAAGTTCGGACATCGGCATTTTTAAGAGCCGGTGCAACCCACCGGGTTGAAAGGCAATACATACGGCCAGGTGATGATTTCCCATATCGAGTGTTACTGTCTGATCCTGGGGACCAATGGTCACGCAGGTAGCCTTGGTAATAAAACCATCCTCGCCTGACTTGAGTAYTTTAATCGGGTCTTCCAGGTAGAAAATGATATAACGTTGATAAGCAGGCACAAATCTGTAGATATTTGTGAAGGCCTGGGCTTGGGTGAAGTCTACCCCATAAATACTTATACAATTGACCAGATCCTGCAAAGCCGGATGCGGCTTGTAAACTTTTGATTTCATTGTTATGCTCAGCTATAGGCTTTGCTGCTAATATATTAAAAAAGGCGACCAATGCTACCGATTTGCGTTATCTTTTACGGATTAAACCCATTTGATATTTAAGATGAAAATTGCAATAACAGGTGCATCTGGCTATATAGGTACTGTACTGACTCCTTTATTGCTATCCCACGCACATACACTACGCGTACTTACCCGTAAGCAACCACCTGCAACTCCACCCGATAGCATTGAATTCGTATATGGGCACCTGTTAGATGGGGAAAGCCTGCAGGAACTGGTAGCAGATGTGGATGTAGTAATCCATCTGGCAGCTATGATTTCAGTAGATGATAAACCGGATGAAAATCTTTTCCTGGTCAACACCAGCGGTACACGCCTTCTTGCGTCAGCAGCCATGCAGGCAGGTGTTAAAAAGTTTATTCATCTCAGTTCTGTGACGGCGTTTAACCAGGCGCCGTATGACGAACGGATGGATGAAAGCCGCGGTCCTGCATCAGATGTACAGCACAGCTATGACCATTCCAAAGCGGTATCTCAGGCCATAGCGTTAGAGTATAACGGCAATGGCATGGAAGTGATTGTACTGGCACCCACCGCTGTGATGGGACCATATGATCAGCAGCCCTCCCTGATCGGCAAAGCAGTAGTCAATATTTATAACGGAAAAATACCGGCCCTGTTTCCCGGTGGTGTTGATTTTGTGGATGTGAGAGATGTGGCCGGCGCTATTGTTAATGCTATCAGCCAGGGTACTGCCGGTAAAGTATACCTGCTGAGCGGTACATGGGCCTCATTGGTGACCCTCAGTAAAGAAACAGGCCGGATAAAAGGTAAAAGAATATCGCTGCCGGTAGTACCTTTGTGGCTCGTATTCAGTATGCTGCCCCTGGTGAGAATGCTGGCTGCTCTCCGTGGCGGGCCCCCTTTTTATACGAGACAGTCTGTGTACAACCTTATTTACAGTAATAAAAAAATAGACCATTCAAAAGCACAGGCGGAGCTTCAGTTCCAGCCCCGTGCATTTACGGAAACCTTACAGGATACCATTGACTGGTTTAAACAAACAGGTGCTATCAAATGATTGACTATTTACCACTAAAAGGATATGTTGCTTTTATTTGCTGCTGGGCAGCAACCGGCATTGGCGCCGGATTATACCTGTTACGCAAAGAAGCGCCTTATGGCCGCTACAGCAGTGAACAATGGGGCCCCATGATCAGCAACAAAATCGGGTGGCTGCTCATGGAAGCCACTGTATTGGTTTCTTTTTTCACCTGGATACCTGTTAAAACATTCAACTGGCGCAGTCCCGCCGGCGTCATGATTTTTTTATTCCTGCTGCATTACCTGCACCGCAGTTTCGTATATCCGTTCATGATACGTACCAAAGGTAAAAAGATGCCGGTAGTGATTATGTTATCTGCCATGCTGTTTAATACGGTCAATGGCTCTTTGCTGGGCATCTGGTTTGCAGCCTTCGGGCATTATCCGGATGACTGGTATACCACGCCTGCATTCATCATTGGGGTATTGTTTTTTCTCACCGGCATGTTCATTAACTGGAATGCAGATTACCAGCTGATACAGTTGCGAAAAAAAACGGAGACAGGCTATAAAATACCGCCTGGTCGTCTTTTTAAATATATCTCCTCTCCTAACCTGGCGGGTGAAATCCTGGAATGGGGTGGTTACGCATTGCTCACCTGGAGTTTACCGGCGCTGGCATTTTTTATCTGGACCTGTGCCAATCTCATCCCCCGTGCGCTGGCGAATCACCGCTGGTACCGGCAACAGTTCCCTGGATATCCGGCGAACCGTAAAGCATTATTACCTTTTATCTGGTAACTTTAAAGAAGTGTATGTCAAAAAAATATAGTCAGTTTAAAGCGGCACTGGTATTGTCAAAAGCGAGTCTTATTGCCACCTTGCGCAGTCCTACCTCCATTGTATTTGCCTTATTATTTCCTATCATTTTCGTCACAGTGTTTGGGGCCATGGTGGACAATACGGCCGTGAAAGTAAAAATTGTATTGTCACCTCACAGCGATAGCAGCAGCCCTATCTATGCTGCCATCAAATCCATTTCTATATTTGATCTTTCTTATGGTAAAGATTCTGCCGCTATGCTGGCCGATTTAAAGAAAGGCAGAATAGCGGGCATCTTATACCTGCATCCACCGGCATTGGTAAACGGGGTACCACATTTTGGCACCGATCTGTTGGGCAGCAGTGCCGTAGCAGATAAGCTGCCGCTGATAAAGGCGGCGTTACAGGAAGCCGCTACCGAAGTAAACCGGAAAGTATTACCGGATCAACCTGTAGCAGCCAGTATCCGAACGGTAAATATACCGGGCCGGGTGTACCGGCAAATCGATTTTATTTTACCGGGACAACTGGGTTTCTCCCTATTGATGGCCGGTGTTTTCGGCTCCGCCTTCCTGCTGTTTAATTTACGGAATACCCTCGTACTGAAACGCATATACGTAACGCCGATCAAACGTTCCTTT
Organism: Chitinophaga sp. 01L420; assembly: GCF_056399985.1. Lineage (NCBI taxonomy): Bacteria > Pseudomonadati > Bacteroidota > Chitinophagia > Chitinophagales > Chitinophagaceae > Chitinophaga > Chitinophaga sp. 01L420. The sequence continues at coordinate 44,117 of NZ_JBFTSK010000025.1, read as the reverse complement.
TTGTTGCTGGGTGAGATGATCAGCCGCCTGTTATTCCAGATCATTTGTTTTATCATTATTACTGCCCTGGGATATTATGCATTTCATTTCACGCTGGTGAATGGCTTCATTACCTTCCTGGAAATGTTGCTGCTGTCCGTTTTCGGACTGATCATATTTATGGGCATCGGTTTTATTATCAGTGGCCTGATCCGTAATGAAAGTTCTATTGCGCCGGTAGCCAATACGCTGACCGTACCACAGATCCTGCTATGCGGATTATTTTTTCCGATAGATAACTACCCGGTATGGCTGCGCACTTTCTGCGAAATGCTGCCCCTCACTTTCTTTGTAGACGGATTACGCAAAATAGCGTTTGAGGGCCTGCATATCTGGCAAATACCCATACAGTTGCTGGGACTGATTATCTGGGCCACCGTTGTAGCGATTCTTTCGGTGAGGCTATTCAAATGGGAGTAAGTATGTCGCAATTGCCCCTATGATTGTCTTAACCAACCTCTATGTGTATGCAGGGAGGATAATACCTTTGAGTCATTAACAGTAATTCCAAAAAACTAATTTATCATGGCAGCAGTCAATCCTTATTTAACTTTCGGCAACAATTGTGAAACAGCTTTCAATCATTACAAGGCTGCATTCGGCGGTGAATTCCTGACGCTCGTCCGTTTTGGTGAAGGTGCTCCGGACCAAAGCGCACCGGCCGAAAAGGACAAAATTATGCATGTTGCATTACCGATCGGAAAAAACACCATTCTAATGGGCAGCGACAGCATGGAAAGTATGGGGCCGATAGCAGCAGGCAACCAGTTTTCCGTAGCCATCCAGGCGGATAGCGAAGCGGAAGCAGACCACCTCTTTAATAGTTTATCCGCCGGTGGCCAGGTGCATATGCCCATGGGCAAAGCTCCATGGGGCTCCTATTTCGGCATGTTTGCTGATCAATTCGGCATTCAATGGCTGATCAATTTTGATTACGCTCAACAAGGCTGATCCACTTTCCCCATTCACCTTTTTTTTAAGCCGAAAGCTATCTCCCGGGAGATAGCTTTCGGCTTTTTTACTGCTCTCCACCCTTGCTGCTCCCGGCTTTAACAGTGTTTAACTATTGTAATAATAAACCCATCGGCATCCTGGCTGTCTAAACCGTACTATTTCTGGTAACCATGAACACAAGTACTGGGATCACTGTTACTGTATAACAAAAGAATGGATCTTCTTAAACGAACCGTAATGCTATGAGTAAATTTACTATTGCGCTTGTCCTCCTTTTTGTACTGGGTGCCTGTAAAAACAATAAGGGTGGCGGCAAACAAGCCACTGTAAAGCCTTACCCCGTCATCGTTCTTCAACCCAAAAGTGCGGTCATCAATTCCGATTATCCTGCTACCATTATGGGTGTGCAAAATATTGAGATCCGGCCTAAGATCGATGGCTATGTGGATGCCATTTACATTGATGAAGGAGCTACCGTAAAAAAAGGACAGTTGCTGTTCCGGATCAACGCCCCGCAGTATGAACAGAATGTAAATACGGCAGCAGCCAATATAAAAATTGCGGTGGCCGATGTAAATGCGGCGCAGATGCAGGTGAACAAGGTAAAACCACTGGTAGAAAAAGATATCGTGAGCGCCTATGAACTGGAAGCCGCGGCATATAATCTGCAGTCCAAACAGGCGGCGCTGGCCCAGGCGAATGCAGCGTTCAATAATGCTAAAACCAATTTAAGCTATACCATCATCAACAGCCCTGCTGACGGGGTGATAGGCATACTTCCTTATAAAATAGGCAGCCTGGTTAATAGTACCACTACTAATCCGCTGACTACTGTTTCCAATATTTCTACTATCTACGCTTACTTTTCTATCAATGAAAGACAGGGACTGGATTTCTTCCTGTCGTCCAAAGGCGTTACCATGCAAGATAAGCTGGCCACCATGCCGCCGGTAACGCTGGTGCTGGCCAACGGTATTGTGCTGCCCCGCAAGGGCCGGGTGGAAACTGCCAGCGGATTAATTAACCCTTCAACCGGCGCCCTGAATATGCGGGCCACCTTCGCCAATCCTGATGGACTGGTGCGCAGCGGCAGCAGCGCCATTGTACGCATTCCACAAACCATAGACACTGCTTTGCTGGTACCTCAGAAGGCCACCTACCAGATACAGGGCAAACTGTTTGTGTATGTGCTGGATGCCGATAATAAAGTGAAGTCCGTAGATATCGGTTCCAACGCCGCTGCGGCCGGACAATCCTTCATTGTACAGCATGGTGTAAAGAAAGGCGATAAAATTGTGATTGATGGCATCAGCAACCTGCGGGAAGACCAGGTGATTAATCCCCGTATGGTGAATGCAGACAGCGTGTATAACAGTCTCTGAGCAATAGGATCATTACCCGATCCATTAAAATAATAACATGTTAAGAAGATTTATAGAGCGGCCGGTATTATCAACAGTTGTATCCATCATTATTGTCACCCTGGGGATACTGGGGCTGGTATCACTTCCCATCTCCCAATATCCTGACATTGCCCCACCGACCATCCAGGTGCAAACCTCCTACAGTGGCGCCAATGCAGATGTAGTGCTGAAAAGTGTGGTGATTCCGCTGGAACAGCAGATCAATGGGGTGGAAAACATGGACTATATCACCTCCACTGCCGGCAATGATGGCTCTGCCAATATTACGGTAAGCTTTAAGATTGGCAGCGATCCCAACATGGCCGCGGTGAATGTGCAGAATGCAGTAGCAAGGGCTACACCGTTACTGCCGCAGGAGGTCACCCGTTCAGGCGTTACTGTGCAGAAAAAGCAAACCAGTAACCTGCTTATCTTTTCTGTATACAGTACCAATCCTTCGTTTGACCAAACCTTTCTACAGAACTTTACAGATATCAATATCACCCCGGTGATCAAACGTATTCCTGGCGTTGGCGATGCTTCCGCTTCGGGATCTATGGACTATTCCATGCGCATATGGCTGAATACCCAGGCCATGGCCAGTTATGGACTGATACCGGCAGATATTACCGCGGCATTATCTGAACAGAATATTCAGGCGGCTCCCGGGCAGTTCGGCGAAAGTGGTGGGCAGGCTTTCCAGTACGTTATCAAATACCCTGGTACGCTGGTAGATACTACCCAGTTCGGCAACATCGTGTTGCGGTCTAATCTGCGTAGCCGCTTGCTGCGGCTGAAAGATGTGGCGCGTATAGAGCTGGGGGCGCTCAGCTATTTCAATAGTACCCGTACCAACGGCTATCCGGCGGTATCCGTAAGCGTGGCGCAGGTGGCCGGTTCCAATGCACGTGATGTGATCACACAAACACTGAAGGTAATGGAAGAAGCGTCCAAAACATTCCCTAAAGGTGTAAAGTATGTGGTGCTGCAAAACGTGGATGACTTTCTGACCGCCTCTATCGACAAGGTATTGCATACGCTGTTCGAAGCATTTATACTGGTGTTTGTAGTGGTATTTATTTTCCTTCAGGATTTTCGTTCTACGTTGATACCGGCCATCTCTGTTCCGGTAGCGATTATAGGTACTTTCTTTTTCCTGAAGTTGTTTGGCTTCACCATTAACCTGCTCACTTTGTTCGCGCTGATCCTGGCCATCGGGATTGTGGTGGACGACGCCATTGTGATCGTGGAAGCGGTGCATGCCAGGCTGGATACGGGGTATAAGTCGGCCCGCAAAGCCAGTATAGACGCCCTGGATGAGATATCCGGTGCCATCGTATCTATTACGCTGGTGATGTCTGCTGTATTTATTCCGGTGAGTTTTATCGGTGGGTCCTCCGGTATTTTCTATAAGCAGTTCGGTCTTACGCTGGCCATTGCCATTGTGTTGTCGGCCATCAATGCGCTGACCCTGAGCCCTGCACTTTGTGCTATTTTTCTGCGGCCTCACGGAAACGACCATACGAAGAAAATGAACTTCCTGCAGCGCTTTTACCAGGCATTCAATGTGGCGTTTGAAAGACTCACCAAACGATATACCAGCACCCTTACTTTTTTCAGCAAGCGGAAATGGATCCCGCTCGGGGTGCTCGTATTATTTACGGCAGGACTGATTATACTGGCGAAGATAACGCCTACCGCTTTTGTGCCGGAAGAGGACCTGGGTACGATTAACTGTAACATCAGTTTGCCACCGGATGCCTCTCTGCAGCGGACAGATATTGTAACACGTAAAATAGAAAAGCTCGCAGCCACCATACCTGAAATCAATAATGTGCTGGCCGTTACCGGTCGCGGACAGTTGTCCGGAACAGGTAGTAACTATGCCATGGTGGTGATGCGACTGATACCCTGGGATCAGCGGAAGAGAAGCATACAGGATATCATTAAAGACTTAAACAAGAAAAGTGCTGACATGACCGAAGCGGAGATAAAGTTCTTTGCACCGGCAACCATACAGGGTTTTGGCGCCTCCAACGGATTCGCTTTCCAGTTGCAGGATAAAACCGGTGGCGATATTGCACACTTTTATAAAGTGAACAAAGATTTTCTCAGCGTACTGACGCAGCGCCCGGAAATACAGTTTGCCACCACTTCCTTTAATCCCAACTTTCCGCAGTACCTGATGAATGTGAATGTGCCAAAGATCAAGGATGCGGGACTGAATGTAACAGATATTACCAATGCCATGCAGGGATATTATGGCGGCATCTATGCGTCCAACTTCAATCAGTTCGGGCAGCAATACCGGGTAATGGTGCAGGCTTCCCCTGAATACCGGTTGACACAGGAAAGTCTGAATGCGGTATTTGTGCGCACCGGAGATGGCGTGATGGTACCGATTACGGAGTTTATTACCTTATCGCAAACGTATGGCCCGCAAGCCATCACGCGTTTTAACCTGTTCAATTCTATCAGTATCAGCGGCACGCCGAATTCGTCTTACAGCTCCGGACAGGCCATTGCGGCCATACAGGAGTCGGGCGCAGAAACGTTGCCAACGGGTTTCGGATTTGAATTCTCCGGCATTACGAGAGAAGAGCTGGCTGGCAGTAGTCAAACCATCTTTATCTTCCTGCTGTGTCTCATATTCGTATACCTGCTGCTGAGTGCCCAGTATGAAAGTTACCTGTTGCCGTTTGCCATCTTACTGGCGATCCCGGTAGGTATTTTCGGCGCCTTCCTGTTTGCGTTAATATTTGGTATCAGCAATAATATTTACGTACAAATCACGCTGATTATGCTGATTGGGTTGCTCGCAAAAAATGCGATCCTGATAGTAGAATATGCGGTAGAACGAAGACGTAATGGAATGAGCATAGCCGAAGCAGCCGTCAGCGGTGCGCAGGCCAGATTACGGCCTATTCTGATGACTTCCTTTGCATTCATACTGGGGCTGGTACCGCTCATGATCGCCAGTGGCGCAGGCGCCAACGGTAACCGTTCTATCGGAACAGGGGCAGTAGGTGGTATGCTGGTGGGAACGGTTTTCGGTATATTCATTACCCCTACTTTGTTTATCGTCTTCCAGACACTGCAGGAAAAAATACAACGTGCACCGGAAAAAGAAGAAGAAGAAAATGATGCTCCTCCGCATATGGAGCAAACTGCATCTTAAAAAACTATCCTGTTCGCAGACAGGTATATCAAAAATATCAGCGCATGCATTTTCGTGTTTCATCAAATATTGTTTTTTTTATTGGCGGCCTGGCAGTCATGCTATCAGCCTGTCATATTGTACGGCCGTATCAGTCGCCCGGCATCGCGGATAAAAATCTTTACCGCGATGTAACCACCACCGACACCAACACCATTGCTACCCTGCACTGGAAAGATATCTTTACAGATACCTTACTGCAACAACTCATCACAGAAGGTATTGGTAATAACCTGGATCTGCAGGTGGCCTGGTCACGTATGCGGCAGGCGGCGGCCAGCTATTCACAAAGCAGGCAGGCGCTGTATCCTGCAGTGAATGCAGATGCCAGCGCGACTTTTAACGGCGCATCTAATCAAAAAAATACCGGTAGAACAGTTACGCCACAACAATATGGGGTAGAACTGACAGCCGCCTGGGAAGCCGATATCTGGGGAAAGCTTCGCAGCAGCCGAAGGGCTGCACTGGCCTCCCTGTTACAGGCCACCGCAAATGCGCAAGCGGTGCAAACCGCGCTGATCGCCAACATTGCCAACAACTACTATAACCTGATGGCATTGGATCAGCAACTGAAGATTACCCAGCAAACGGTGGTCAACTGGCAGGCCACCGTAGACGTGATGAAAGAATTGAAAAAGGCGGATGTTGTCACCGGGGCGGCGGTAGTACAGAGTGAAGCCAGCAGGTATGCGGCGGAAGTAACGATCCCTGATCTGAAGCAATCGATCCGGGAAACAGAAAACACGCTGAACCTGCTGCTGGGCCGTACTGGAGGACCTGTTGTCCGTAGCAGCATCGACAATCAACAGCCCATTATGTTACTGAAAACAGGTGTGCCTGCGCAACTGTTGGCTAACCGGCCGGATGTACAGGCAGCAGAATATAACCTGCGGTATTATTTTGAATTAACGAATGTAGCCCGCACCTACTTCTACCCTGCCCTCACCATATCTGCGTCCGGTGGCTTTACCAGCTATTTTTCGCTTACCGGCCCGGGTTCCTGGCTGAGTAACCTGACAGCAGGATTGGCACAGCCACTCTTCAACCAGGGCATCAACAGAACCAGGTTAAAGGTCGCACAGGAACAACAACAACAGGCCGCGCTGGGCTTCCGCACCGCCGTGCTGACGGCAGGTCAGGAAGTATCCAATGCCTTATTTTCTTATCAAACGGCGCAGGAAAAAGCCAACTCACGGCGACTGCAATTGCAAAACCTGCAACTGTCGGTGGATTATACACAGGAACTGGTACGATATGGATTTGCGAATTATACAGAGGTGCTGAATGCACAACAGAGCCTGTTGTCGGCCCAACTGAATAAAATAAACGACCACCTGCAACAGCTGCAGGCCATCGTTTTCTTATACCGCGCTTTAGGCGGTGGGTGGAAATAATTATTTCACCATTACCAGCACCAGCCGGAAACCATCCGGGTCCAACAACGTAATACCGTGTTCGTTCCAGTATGGATTTTTCGCTTTTACTTCCGGTGTTCCCGCTCTGCGGGCCTTTTGCAGCATTTTGGTAAAGACTTCTTTTGTCTCGGGGTATAATACCAGCAGGTCATCTTCGTCTGGCTGATGCTGCGGCGCATCTTTGGAAACGGTGAACTCCAGGTGCCAGTTTTCTCCGGGCAGGCCCAGGAACACTCCATCATACTGACTGTGATCCTGAAAAGATCCCAATTGCCGGAAGCCTAATACATCCTGATAAAAACTAATGATCTGATCCAGTGAAGTGGTATGCCTGGCGACTCTTAATCTCATAACAATACGGTGCTTTAGTGCTGAAGTAGTCACTGAATTTACTAAAAAATGGGGTTGTTACTACATTGCACCGGCAAGATAATAGTAAATTGCGAAAGAATAGTTTTATACAAACCATCCACTTGCTATGCGCATTGCTATCGTTATCACCTGTGCCACCATTATGAGCATTGCCTGCCACACGGCTCCGGCCAATCCCGATGCCGGACAACCTGTTATGGATACCGTTGTTGCCGGGCAGGCGCAACCTCCCGATACCGTAGCACCAGCTTTATTGAAAAATAAAACACTGGAAGAAGCCATTGCCATCGCCGGGCCATCGGATGAAGCCACGGAGTTTTATATGTCCGATTCCTTATCTGAATTCAGGATTGGACTGCTGAACTTTTATAAGCGCCGCGACTATCTGCACAAGCGTGTGCAGATCAAAGAAGTGACCTGGTATAATGGAGAAAAAAATATCACGGTATGGTACCAGGAAGAAAATCTTACCTGGCGTTTTGTGACGATGGCGGTATGGGATAAGGATGCTGTTTTTTAGGATCCGATCAGCAATTCCTGGCGGAATGGCAGTGCGGGCAATGCTTCCGTAGTATTGAGTACTTCGTCTACCAGTCCGAATGCTTTCGCTTCTTCTGCCGTCATGAAGTGATCATTATTGAAAGCAGCCGCCACTTCTTCTACGCTGCGGCCGGCGTGTTTGGCGATCACCTGGAACGTTTTATCCTGTAGTCTTTGTTGTTCGCGGAAAGCGATGCGTACATCTTCCGTATACCCTTTGGCACCGCCACTGGACGGGTGCATGTGGATGGTAGCATTGGGTAATGCATAGCGTTGCCCCGTGGCCCCCGCCGTGAGGATGATGGTGCCCATACTGCCGGTAAAACCAACCGCCATCGTAGATACCGGCGACTTCAGCATTTTCATGGTATCATAAATGGCCAGGCCGGCATAAATCACACCACCGGGACTGTTGATGTACATATTGATAGGCCGGTGATTTTCACTGTCGAGGTACAGGAGTTGTGCCACCATGAGGTTGGCCACCTGGTCATCGATCGCTGTGCCGAGAAAAACAATTCTTTCTTTCAGCAGCAGGCTGTATATATCAAAGGCGCCGCGGCTGTCGCCGTCGATCACCGTTGGAATTAAAAATGCCATGTTATTTAAAAATTGAAGTGATGGATTTGTTGAATAGTTCCTCCTGCATGAGTCGTTGAAAAACGGTATCCAGTTGTGCGCGTTTTTCTTCCCGCGCCAGCCACACCAGCAGCTGCAGGGCTTTACGCTGATGGCGTACTTTATCGCCCAAGATGGGATCTACCAGCATACGGGCATGAAATACAAGTCGGGAAGATGCGCTCATTTCCCGCTGCAGGTATTGGTCTATTTCCTGTATTTCAACTAACGGTTTCCGCATAGTCTGATTGTTTAATCTGTTCCCTTACTTTTTCGAGGCACTTATATTTCTGTACGCTGGCGGAGTGGCCGGTTTTGAAATTAAAATCTGTGGCAATTTCTTCTATAGAATGTTGCTCGTAATAAAAGGCCTGCAGCAGTTGCAGACAACGTTTACCAGCGGCCTTTAAGTAGTCCAGTAATGGTTTGGCTACCGGCGGCGGCGCATAATAATCTGCCGGCACTGCTATATCGGTATTTATATGATCAAGAGAGGTATACCTCCCTGTTTGTTTCATTTTCCGGATACAGCAGATCCTGGCGATGCCGGAAATATAAGCTGCCGGCGATACGTTGGCGGGCAGCGTATGCTTTTTTTGTTTTTCGAGATAGATGATCACGGCGTCCTGGAAAATATCTTTGGCCATCTCCAGGTTGCCCCCCATCTGATAAACGATGCTTGCTACCCGTGGCAAGGTATTACGGTATATTTCTTCCAACCACTGATCTTCATGATGACGCATAGAGCCTGGTTTTATATACTAGTGTCTGTAACCAACCAAATATCACCCAGAATTTAAGAAATTTTTTTTTACCTTTGCCCCATCATGAAATTATAATCCACATACACAAAACAGGCTGATCCTGTAAACATGCCGTCCGGCGTGTTTTAATCCACCTATCAATATATTTATTTAACGTCTGTCACAGATATGCTGCTGCATATGCTGATTTGTTTCACCTAAATTTTACTGACATGAAAATGATGACCATCATTTCCCGCCCTTGCCAACGGACCACGTCCGGAAACTTTCATTTCCAAACGATTTTATATGCTAATCAGCGCACAACATATCAGCTACCAGCTTCCTTCCGGAGCAATGCTATTCCAGGATATTCATTTTACGCTTAACAAAGGAGACAAAGCGGCGATTGCCGGTCATAATGGTGCTGGTAAATCTACTTTATTAAAGATCATTGCCGGCCAGGAAAAGCCGTTTTCCGGCACGGTAAGCGCCAGTGACGCCTTGTATTATGTACCGCAGCATTTCGGGCATTTTAATCACCTTACTGTTGCGGAAGCGTGTGGTATTGGAGAGAAGCTCCGTGCCCTCGAAGCGATTACCACCGGCGATGCCAGTCAACATTGGTTTGATATCATCGGTGACGACTGGGATATCCCTGCCCGCTACCAGGCGGCAGTAGAAAAATGGGGCATCCCACAGGTGACACCCCATCAGCCTTTAGCGGCCCTCAGCGGCGGTGAAAAGACGAGGCTGTTTCTTTCCGGCATCGACCTATTCGATCCACCGGTGGTGTTGCTGGATGAACCTACCAACCACCTCGACTATGCAGCCCGGGAACAACTCTATGCCTGGGTAGCCGCTACCAGCTGCACGTTGCTGATCGTTAGCCACGACCGGGAGCTGCTGCGTTTATGCCAGCCCATCTGGGAATTACAGGCCGATGGCATCAAAGCTTATGGTGGCAACTATGATTTTTATGCCGCCCAGAAAGAGGTGGAAACAAATGCCCTGCAACAACGCATTGCCAACCAGGAAAAAACCTGGAAGGAAGCGAAGAAGCAACGGCAGATAGCCATAGAACGCAAGCAACATGCAGATGCACAAGCGAGGAAAAAGGCTAAAACCGGAGGCATCCCGAAAATACTGATCAACGGCAGAAGAAACGCTGCCGAAGTATCTACCGCAAAATTAGAACAGGTGCATACCGAAAAAGTGAGCGACCTGGCGGCAGAACTGCAGGAAATAGCGGCCATGGTCCAGTTACAGCGTATCATGAAAGGGTACTTTGAACAGTCTGCACTGCACCGTGGTAAAATACTGGCGCAGGCTACGGACCTGAACTATAGCTGGACACCTGGCAGCATGCTCTGGGAAAAGCCATTATCGTTTACCCTCCGCAGCGGCGACCGCCTCGCCATCACGGGAGCCAATGGCAGCGGTAAATCCACTTTGCTGCAATTACTACTGGGTAACCTTGCACCGGCCACCGGTGAACACTATGTGGCCAACACCCGCAGTCTGCTGCTGGATCAGGATTACAGTCTCATTGACCGTAGTAAAACTATTCTTGAACAGGCCATGGCATTTAATGAAACCCGTCTGGAGATTTCTATGGTTAAAACGGTGCTGGTGAATTTTCTCTTTGGCCCCGACACCTGGGACAAATCCTGCGCCGTATTGAGCGGTGGTGAAATGCTGCGACTGGCACTCTGCAGTATGACCCTGCAAAATAAAGCACCGGATATGATTATGCTGGATGAACCCACTAATAACCTGGATCTGCCTAATATCAAAATATTGACGCAGATTTTTTCGGAGTATAAAGGAACGTTGCTATTAATATCTCACGATAAAACTTTTATAACAGAAGCTGGAATTACCGGTGAACTGGAACTAAAGAAAGCATAAAGCCGAAAACATAAAGCTATTGAAGCGGATGCAAATAATATTGTCATTCGCGTCAATAGCTTTTTGCTTACACCGGCAGATATTTCATTATCTCCTGGTAAATTTCTTTTTCCCGGAAAGGTTTCATCAGCCAGCCATTAAAGCCGGCGGCTCTGAAGGCGGCTTCATCATCGGCAGTAATATTGGCGGTCAATGCCAGTGATACTACGCCTGCTTTTACCGGGTCTTTATCCTTGCGGATTTGCTCCATCACCTCTACCCCGCTCATACCTGGCATATGCAGGTCAAGCAATACGAGGTCATAATTATACTGGTTAAACAGCTCCATCGCACTGTTGCCATCTGTAGCCATATCAAAACGGCATTTCCATCGGGTCAGTATAAGCTTCAGCAACAGCAGGTTCATTTCCTGGTCGTCGGCAACGAGTACGTAACGCCCTTCCATAAAAGCACCTGTCAGCTCCTGGATGTCTTTAGGGCTTTCGGTTACCATCAGCGGCACAGCTACTTTTTCATAAGGGATCTGGCAAATAAAGCTGGAGCCTTTATGCAGTTCACTCTTCACTAAAATCTCCCCACCCTGTAAATTGATCAGGCGTTTGGTGATGGCCAGTCCCAGCCCGGTGCCCTTGACACTGCTCCGTGCATTACCTGCCTGGAAGAAGCGCTCAAACAAATGTTGCTGGGCCTCCGGACTGATACCTTCTCCGGTATCTGTAACAGTAAAGCTGAACAGCGACTGCGTATCATTTTGTACACTCAGTGTAGCCGTTACAGTGATGCTGCCCTTGTCGGTGTATTTTACGGCGTTGCTGAGGAGATTGATCAGGATTTGTTTCAGGCGGAAAACATCGCCATTCACCTGTCCATTTTTATCTCCTTCAAAGCTTACGCGGAATTCCAGGTGCTTCTTTACGGCCTGCACCCGCATCATATCTACCACTTCGTTATATACCTGGTATAATACAAAAGGCTGTGGCGTGAAAGAAATATAATCGTTTTCCAGTTTGGAAAAATCCAGTACATCATTCACCACCTGTATCAGCATATTGGTAGCGGATGCTATAGAAGACACCATACCTTTTTGCGCGGGACTCAACGGAGTATATTCCAGTTGCTCCGTAAAGCCGGCTACTGAGGTCAGGGGGGTGCGCATTTCATGACTCATATTGTTCAGGAAGTCCGTGCGCACCCTTGTTTGTTCCTCTGCCACCTGTTTAGCGAGCTTGAGTTGCTGATTCTTTTTTCGCATCATCCAGGCTCCTGCTATAATGATAGCAGTAAAAAGTAGCAGCGCAATCAGGCCTTTCGCGGTCATACTCTTCATGTCGGACGTGCTATTGGTAACCACCCGCTGAGCCGACTGTTTAGTGAGCTGGTGCTGTTTTGCGGCATTTTCCCGCAGGGATATCAACAATGCCTTTAACTGCTCCATCATGGCGATGTTATTACCTGCCAGTGAAGATTCCTGGTCATTCAGTTTTAGCCGGTTTGTCAGTTGCTTCTTTAGAATATCTTTATAGTAACCATTTACATCTGTCACCACTTTTTTCAACTGCATGGCATCATAGGTTTCTTTATCTATTACGCGCCCGTCTTTTGTTCTCACCCGGATGCTGACCTGTGCTTTCACCGTATCTTTTTTGTTGGCGAATGCATTTCCCAATCTTTTAAAGAACCCTTTCTTCGCTGTTTTGGGCTCCTGCACATTATTCACCGTATCGATGGTGACCTTTTCTTTTTTAACCTGCTTTACATTATATACCGGGATGCTGCTGAGCAGCCTATCGATCATATCGTTTTTGAGCGAGCCGGTTAACATGGAGTCGGTGGCCTTTTTCAGCGCGGCAATGTTGCCGGAAACCGTTTCTTTTTCTTTAATGAGGTCTTTAAACTGCTGATCATTGCTACTGCTGCTCAACGAATGGCTGATGGTATCTACCATCGATAACACGTTGCCCAGCTCTGATGAAAAGGTCTGCAGGTATTTTCGTTCATACAGGACCGTATACAGGCGGAAATTATTTTCTGCATCATTCAGGGTAAAAAGTGCGGAGTCCATTAAGTGAATGGAAGGGTCATCTATCATTAGTGTATCCGTTGCCTGCAACAGCTTTACCGCACTTTGACGATGGATCCGGTAGCCTGAAAAAAACAATATTACCAGCAATACGAAAATGAGTGCCAATGACACTACGAACAATAAAAGCGACTTACGCATATGGCCAGAGCGATTACAGGGTAACGAACTACCTACTTTTTATTCTACGACAACCAGGGGATGATGGTACTTTTCTTGTGCAACTCCTATGAAAACGTCTATTTATTATCTATCACATGACAATATTCTATGACTAAAAATAACGAATCCCTGGTTAAATAAATCAGTAGTGTTTATATTTCCCTGCCTCGCCGGCTACAATGCAGGAATACCGTACATTTCGGCGGGTGAAAATGTAATTACCTCCGTTATCTTCAGGGGCAATAATTTTCCATCTTCTCCTATGTACCGGTATTGCTCTCCTTCCCTGCACAGCAATGGGAAACTATACACCACACTGTTGCCTCCGTAATGCACCGGTTCGCCTGTCATCACATCATCAAAAGCTTGTGGATTCAATGGTTGCCCGGCCCTGTTCAGCACGGTGAACTTCCTTCCTTTTTGCACCAGGAATCCCAGCCCGGTCCTTTCAGACAATACCCTGTCATATACGGGTGGCACCACGATAACGCCCCAGGTCGAGGCCAGCCCCTGCTTAATCTCCCCATCTTCATTATCCTTCTTCGTGAGCAGCAGGTAAGTGGTATCTTCGCTACTTCCAACGCCATAACTATCCTCCGCATATGTCAATGGTACTATTAGTTTACCATTGTTATCAGCATACCCCAACACTGACTGGCCGGCATCTCCCTTTTTAACCAACTGTATGCAATTGTTTTTTAAATACGTGACCTTTTCATAACTAACGGGAACGACTATATGCCCTTGTGCATCGATTATACCGGTGTTACCTGCATGGGTAACGATTAACCTTTCTGTTTGCGGGACTACCCTTACGTAGTCATACAGCAACGGTGTTTTCTGTTTCGTTTTACTGTTGAACATACTATACTGCTGCTTCTCCTCTTTTTCAATGCCGAGCAGGTACTGATCATCTCCCACCAGCTCAATGCTGCTATATACCGGAGGCAGCACCATCGCACCTTTGCTATCGTATAAACCTTTATTGTAATTGTCATTCGTATATTTTGTTACCAGCAGCAGACTACTGTCGCCATCCAATAATGCTACGCTGTACCACGTAGCGGGTAGCAGGAGGCGCTTATTTTTGATATCATATACACCAGTGCCACCCTGCTGTTTTACCCATAACAGGTTAGCAGTTAAAGCCGCATAATCCTGGTAGGCCGCCGGTAACAGTTGTTCTCCGGTTACACTATACAACCCTTTCTTCTCCTGGTAGCTGACCTCCAGTAAACCATCCAATGGCAAGTCGCTGCCGGTACGGTCTATCTCAAAAAAAGCAGGCGCCACTGTTTTTTTGTTCAACGGGTTATAGAAACCATACAGGGCTTTTTGCTTTAGCTTAAAGAACGGCTGTCCTGTTTCTATGTCGAAAGTGGTGTTCATACCCGTGATTTCCGTATAGTCTTTGAGCAATAACTTTTTACCCGTGGTGTCTACCAGATTATAATTCCCGTTAACAGGTACAATAAAGCAATCGGCAAAACAGGTAATGTCGCCATCATATGCCGGCGGAATGATCACTTTACCATCTTCGCGGAGGATACCCGTCTTCCCTTTTTTGGTGATGGCAAAATACGGTCCACCCCCTGTTTCTCCATAAGGACTGCTTATTTCTTCATACACAAAATCTGCCACTGTAGTACCATCTTCATTGATCAGGCCATAGTAGCCATTCTTCCTGGCCTTCAGCAAACCGTTTCCGATGAGTTCCATCTTAGTATACTCCGGCGCCAGGTATTCTTTTTTCGTTCCCATGTTGAGTACCACTTCCTGTCCTTTCTTTTTAAAACAAAGTACCCAGTTATCACTGCGCATGAAGGAGTGTTCGTGTTCGTATTCAAAAGGAACCAGTATTTCGTTGTTGAAGGTAACCACGCCCCATAGCCCGTTTTGCTGCGCAAATACGTAGTCTCCTTTCCTGCCGCAGCCACCACAAAAATCGAAGCCTTCGTATATGGCAGGTATGACCAGTTTATTTTGCGGTACACTGAATATGCCCCATTTACCATTGACTTTTACATCAAAATGATCATCATCCAGGATGCCTGCCTCCTGGAATTGCATGGGCAGCAATAGTTTGCCATGGGTATCTGCATAAGCCATTTTATCGCCCTGATGCAGCTCCAGGTAGGATTTCCATCTCAGATCGATGGTATCGTATACCGGCTGCAGCACCCAGTTTCCCTGGTCGTTGACAACGCCCATTTTACCATTGCTGCTTACCAGCATCATGGTTTCTTTGTCATTGATTAATTGGTGGTTACTGTTCTTATCCGCATTGCTATCTACCGGATGATACGTCGCAATGGCCTGGTCAAAGGCTTTTTCGCCTTTTGTATTGATAAACCAGCTTTTGCCACTGTCTTCCATGCGGGCAAAGCCATATACAAAAACGGAGCCTTTTTGTGCAGTAACTGCCTGTGCTGACAGCAGAAAGCCGGCGACCAGTAACAAACGTATGTTCATATTCCGGGACTTTTTAATCTTCATAACTTTTTTTCTTTTCTGAGCGGTAAGGTAATGGCTTGCCATTTTTATCCAGGTAAAAATACCACTTCCCTTGTTTTACCAGCAATGGAAAAATGGTGTCATCTCCCTGGTTTACTTCCAGTTCCTCATAGATAGCCGGGATGATGATTTTGCCATCCATATCTGCGATACCGGATTTCCGGGCTTTGGTCACCAGGAACAGCTTTGCTCTTTCCTGATAGTTAATCTCTTCAAATTCTGCCGGCAAAATTACTTTTCCATTTACATCTGCCATACCGCAAAGGTTGCCCTCATAGATCTTGTAATACGGCATGTTGTAGAATTTGTCTACGCGCTGGTATTTAACGGGCAACACGGAGCTCCCATCTTTTTTGATGATTCCTTTTAAATCTCCTTTCCGGACCAGTAGCACATTGTCTTCAAAGGCGGTGATATCATCCATTTCAATGGGCAGGATCACTTGTTGCCGACGATTAATAATACCGTAGACGGTATGATCCGGCGCCCCATTCTTGCCGGCAAGCGCCAGCCCGTTCCAGAAGTCACCCACAAAGCTGTAGCCATTAAACACGACTTCTTTTCCCTCGCCGTCTACAAAAACGTTTTCGCGTGGGTCGCCCCATAATTTCAGCAACCCGTTGTTATACTGGATATGACCGTTCCTCAGACTGTCGGGCATGAGCGTCCTGGAAAACCTTTCTTCCTTAAATTCCCAACGCGGATTGGTATATATTTTATTGCCGGCAATATCTGTGAGTATACAAATGGTGCGGCCATCATCCGCATAAGTTGTTTCTACAATGCGGTTGGTATCTACCGCCGTATAAAATCCGTATTGTTTACCTCCCCTGATAATTTTACCGGTCTTTGTCGCCAGTAAAGTAGTGTCGCCATTTTTCAGGTACATAATTTCGGGGTTCTGCCATTGGATCCAATTGTAAATAGGTGGCAGCAACTCCTTACCGGTCCTCGTATTAAACAAGCCGAAGCTATTTCCTTTTATGACAGGTAGATAAATTCCTTTGTCTGGACCGGCAGCAGCATCCTCGTAAAAATAGCTATCCATGTATCCCAAACGAATAGCGTCATATGCTGGCGGAAAGATAGTTTTCCCTTGCAAATCCAGCAGGCCGCTACGGTTATCTTTCACTACTTCCAGGTAAGGAATATCGTGGTAAAGACTAATGGCGATGCGTTCATATTCGAAAGGCAGTAATTGTTTTCCGTTCTTATCAAACAAACTAACGTTCTTTCCTTTTGTCACCATAAAATAAGCGGGGCCACTGATGGCTTTTCCATAGCTATCCACTACTGCGCTGCCGTAAATGTCCTCACCTTTATCATTCACTGCTTTAATCTCATCATATTGTGGTGGAATAATTTCTTTACCGGCTTCATTGATTACGCCACATTTATTGCCGGTCCATACTTTCATTGCGTTGACTGCGGCTTCCGTTTTGGTATACTGCAAGGGCTGTACGTTCACTCCCGCAGCGTTCACGAAACCTGTTTTCCCGTTTACGGTTACTGCGAAGAGCTCCGGAGACGGGCCACGATCGCATTTATCATATATCGCTTTTGTGATTGGTTTTCCTGTTTTATCCATGATCCCACTTTTGTCATGGGTAGTATACCCAAAAAATGTAGCGCCCTCATAGCCCAGGTAGTCAAAAGAAGTATATTCAGGTGCTACGATGATGCTGCCGTCTTCTGCCGCCAGGCCTACTTTGCCGGCTTGCTTTATTTGCACTGCATTTTCCAGCACGTAACTTTTGTCTACTTCCTGGTATTTGGGAGATTGCAATACCTTTCCTGTTTTTATATCCGACCATCCCCACAAACCATCTTTTTTAATTTTCACCAAATGAGGCGTCAGTGTACCTACTTCATTGTAAATGGGGGCACAGATAACATTACCCAGTGTATCTATGGCGCCGTATTTCCCATTGAGCCGGATAATGACAAAGCAATAGTTTTTCTCAGGGAACACTTTATCTTCTTCATCCTGAAGTGTGACCTCATCATATTTAAACGGGGCAATAATTTTACCGGCATCATTGATAGCGCCATAGGCATTATGCTTTATCCCGATGATGGTATTATAGTAGCCAATGTTTTCCAGTTTGTCGATTAACACCGCGCCGGAATAATGCAGCATTTGCTTTTGCTGGCGGATTTTCACGGGCGCCAGCTCTCCTTCAAACTTACCAAGATAATCAGCGATGATGGGCTGCTGCGCCAGTACAGTGAAACAGGAAAGTAAGCAGGCGGTGGCGAGTAAATATTTCGTTTTCATTTTTGTTCCGGCTTTTTAATCACTATTAATTGACCTTCGCTGGTAACCGCAATAGCGCGGCCTTCGCTGAAGGGGGTTACTTCATTGAATTGCGGTGCAATCACCATTTTTCCGGTGGCATCCATAAAGCCCCAGCCGGACCTGGTGTCGCCGGCTACTTTCACCGCAATAAGTCCTTCTGAAAAAGACAACTGAGAATCGTAGATACAATTGCCGGCGGTATCACAGAGTGGTACTTTGCCGATGATGTTACCGCCCGTATCGAGGATAAAAAGTTGCCCGTCTTTATTACGCTCCGCTTTCCCATTCACCTGCACCATGGATAATCCGCTGGCGAAGGCATAAGGCGCTTCTGCAAATTGTGGCATGAATACGGGGAGTCCGTTTTTATTCATAAAGCCCCAGGCATCATTTTTATAGAAGAGGGCCAGGCCGTTGGAAAAATCTTCTATTCTTTCGGCATCGGCCTTAAACAATACTTTACCGCTGCTGTCTATTACTGACCAACTGAGCTCTGGAGGTCCGTCCGGCAAGCTGTTATACAAGCCGGATAGTTCATCTTTGCTTTTCATCGTATCGCCCGAGGGGGCATGTGTAGCCACCAGTGCTACCCCATCAGCAAAAACATGCGCCGCTGTATAGGTGGGAGGAATCACCCAGTGACCACTGGTGTCTACATAACCATACAATTTATTTTTCCGTACCAGCAACCGGCCATTGGAAAATTGCCGGGGCCGGGATACCAGCTCCTTGTAAGCGCCCTTATGCATTTCATCAAAAAGCGTATCTGTTTCTACAAAGGCAGGGCCCAGGATGGTCTTACCGGCTTTATCGATATACTGCCAGCGGCCTTTCTTTTTGACGGCTGCTCTGTTGTCGGAAAATTCTTTTACTTCTTCAAACTGGTATGGGATCAGGATTTGTCCGGCAGGACCGGCAAAGCCATATAACAGGTGTCCGGCAATGGTTTTACCTACCGGCGCCAGGCCGTTGCGGAAACGGTCTGCTTCTTCGAACTGTGGCTTAATCACCAGGTTCCCGGTGATATCGATATAGCCGTAACCGTTGGCGCTGTACATCTTTACTACTGCCCGGCCTTCCGAAAAATTAGCGATGTAGGAAAATTTACGGCCGGTTGTTTCGAAAGCTTGTGGTGGCTCCTGCGCCAGGGTAACAAAGGGCGGGAACAAAAATGGCAACATCAATATCAATTGCTTCATCAGGGCATGATCTGTTTTTACGATAGATATGGTGAATTTTCACCGGGTATTTCTGTTTACAAAGATGCTGTTCTTTCCTATTAATCTCAAAATGTATGTCCCTACATCCTATCTACAGGGATATCTACAAAACTACTACAAGTAACCCAAAAATCTTTGTACTGGCCGATACTGAAACGGCAATACTATTATCCACAGTGTATTTTAGCGGATAATGTAACGGTAGACAAGCAACAGCGTTAACACTGCTTAACACTCGTTCCTGTAAAAGTGGTGGGCATTTATTGATTTTTTCACTACGTTTGCCGATTCCCATTTTGGGGTGTGAACCAAAAAATGAAAAAATCTGCATTATGAATGGATTGACAAAATCAATGGCTACCGCTATTCTCGGCGCATTCACAGCGCTTCAGGGAGTGACGGCAGTTGCCCAAACCAATGAAAAACCCAGGTTGATTGTAGGTATCGTAGTAGACCAGATGCGCTGGGATTATTTATACCGTTATTATGACCGTTACGAAGCAGGTGGTTTCAAACGTATGCTGGGCGAGGGATTTTCATGTGAGAACACTTTTATCAGTCACCTTCCATCCTTTACTGCTGTTGGACACAGCACTATATACACCGGCAGCATACCAGCTATTCATGGCATCACCGGCAATGACTGGCCAGACCAGGTAACCGGCAGGAAATGGTATTGCACAGAAGATACCACCGTACAACCTGTTGGCAGCACCAGTTCCGCCGGTAAAATGTCTCCACGCAATCTGCTGGCATCCACCATTACAGATGAATTAAGACTGGCCACGAACTTCCGTTCCAAAGTAGTAGGCGTATCGTTGAAAGACCGCGCTTCTATTTTACCTGCAGGGCATACCCCTAATGGCGCTTTCTGGCTGGACGACAGCAACGGCAGCTTTATTACCAGCACCTATTATATGAATGAACTGCCTTCCTGGGTAAAAAACTTCAACGACAGCAAAGAGCCGCAGCAGTTGATGTCCAAGCCCTGGGAAACATTATATCCTATTGGCACCTATACCCAAAGCACTGAAGATAATGTAGCCTGGGAAGGGACTTTCCCGGGTGAAAAAGCACCTGTATTTCCTCATCAACTGAAAGATGTGTACAAGAAAGATCCGGGCAATCTGCGGTCTACCCCTTCCGGTAATACGCTGACACTCGATTTTGCAAAAGCTGCTGTAGATGGTTACGACCTGGGCAACGGCACTGCTACCGACTTCCTCACCATCAACTGCGCCTCTACTGATTACGTAGGACATAAGTATGGTCCTAACTCCATTGAAGTAGAAGACACCTACCTCCGTCTGGATAAAGATCTTTCTTCCTTCTTCACCTACCTGGATCAGAAAGTCGGTAAAGGTAATTACCTCGTTTTCCTGACAGCCGACCATGGTGCTGCACATGCCGTGAAATTTATGCAGGAACACAACCTGCCTGCAGGTCTGGTAGAAGGACGTAAATTGATAGCTGGTCTGGACAGCACGCTGGCGAAGCGTTTTGGCGTTAGCAAACTGGTCACTTCTTTCATGAACTACCATGTGAGCTATGATAAAGCGAAGATTGCCGCAGCAAAGCTGGATTACGATGCAGTAAAGAAAGCATCTGTTGAATACTTCGAGGCGCAACCGGGTATCCAGTTTGCAGCAGATATGGACAACATTGGTGCTAACCCGCTGCCAGAACCTATCAAAACAATGGCCATCAATGGTTACAACCGTAAACGTACCGGTTCCGTGATCGTTATTCCTGAGCCAGGATGGTTTGAAGGCTCATTGAAAGGAACCACCCATGGTAACTGGAATCCGTTCGATATCCATATTCCATTGGTATTTATGGGCTGGCATATAAAACATGGCGCCAGCAATGAAACCACACATATGACAGATATTGCTGCTACCCTGGCGGCTATGCTGCATATACAGATGCCGAGTGGATGCGTGGGTACGCCAGTGAAAGAAATACTCCAATAAGCATAAAGCAAAAAGCTATTGTCGCGATCCATCATTCGCCACAATAGCTTTTTGCTTTATGCTTTACGCTTTATGCTCTCCCCATAAAAGGGTCTGTAATTCCTTCCGCTCCTGTTTCTACTCTGCCAGCGTAACGCTGACTAAACGTGTCAAAGCCAGTTGCATGCACGGTGAAATCGTACCAGCCCTGGCTTTTCTGCAAAGACAATATCACTTCCAGGTTTTCACCAGCTGCTACTTTCCGTTGAATCACTTTTCCGTTATACGCATTATCTGTGATCGTGATATCGCGGACGGTACTACCAGTATTGGTTACACGAAACGCCAGGTTGCCCGTGGCTTTCTTTTTTAATTTACCGGCACTTTCATAGCCGAGTTGTATATCGACCTGCGGATGTTGAGGACTTCCGTTGAATTCCCTGTAAAAACCGTTGGGTCCATGCAGGTGCAGGTGATAACGTCCATCCACAAAGGATTTTACCGGCCACTCATACCGAAGTGTATCACCGGCAGCCACCGCAAATGCCCAGCTTCTGCCAGCAGCAGTGCTACCGTCTTTTTCATCCCGGTAAGGAAGGTTGGTGTAAACAGTGAAAGGCGCACCGGAAGTACGGTCCCCAAAGAGCTCTTTAGCCGCCTGCATTTTCAGCGTCAATTGCTGCTGTTCGGGTTGCCATTGCGCATCCGCTAATAGTTCATACGTTAAAGCACAGGAAGGGCGTGCACCTTTTTCCTGCTGTAACGATACAGGTCTTTTATGATTCTTAAAGGCTGCAACATCTTCTCCCGTTATTTTGCGGAAGCCTGTTGGCACTTCTTTGAAACGCGCGTTGTTGATATTTTCCACTACACGTTGCTGGTTCAGGAAAATTTGTTTGGCTGGCGTAGTGGTATTAAAAGGACTAAAGGCAGCCGTCAGATCCCCGCTGATAGTACGTCTCCACTGACTGACATTTTCGAAGTGCAGGCTTTTATTCAGCTTCTTATTAAAAAATGTTTCGAGGAACTGTAAAGTAGAGGTGTGTTCAAACAGTTGCGAACAAACTTTCCCCCCTCTGCTCCAGGGAGAGGCAATGAGCATAGGCACCCTGAATCCCAGTCCTACCGGGGCTTCCCTCGCCTGCTTTTCGCTCACCCCCTGTTTCAGTTCATGTGCCAGTCTTACCTGTTCTATTTCCGTATCAATCCCTGCAGAGCATTTACCGGTACCGGGAATATTATTATCACAAATGGAGAAAGGCACTACGTGGTCGAAATAACCATCGTTTTCATCGTAGGTAACAATGAAGATGGTTTTCTTCCATACTTCCGGGCGTTGCGTGAGGATGTCGAGGATTTCCGATACATACCAGGCGCCATACCAGGGCGCGCTGGGGTGATCAGAAAAGTTCTGCGGACCTGCGAGCCAGGATACATAAGGCAATCCGCCTTCATTCACATCTTTTCTGAACTGATGTAACACGTCTCCTGCCGGCACGGTGATTTCACGTGCTGTTTGGCCGTCTTTGTACGCTACCTTGGTAACGCTTCGGTAGGAAGGGTCATTACTGTTTATTACAAAGGCGCGTTGATACAGGGCTTTCTGCTGTGGTGTTAATTGTTCATAGCTCTTCTTGTTCCATTTCAGGAGTTCTTTGGTAGCGTTATCCAGTACTTCCTGCTTTTTGGAGATGTCGGTACGGATTTTTGCCGCTGCATCTTCAGAGGAAGGACTGGCTTCCTGCAGTTTATTGATTTCATCCGGGAGTGTTTCCACTTGTTTCATTAAACTGTTGATATAACGATCAGAGAACTTCACGTTATAGGCAGCGAAAAACTCCAGCAGGTTACAGCCGAAGTTGGCGAGCCAGGCTCTTTCTTCGCCTTTAAATCCTCCGCCACAGCTAATTTCGTTCTGATAAAACTTCCAGGAGATACTGTTTTCTTCCAGCAGCTCAGGGAATGTTTTCCAGGGTAATTTCGCGTAGCTATAGTCATCATTACGAATATGTGCTTTAGGTATACCGTCTACCTCATCCACTATTTTTCCGGTCCAGAAGAAAGAGCGGTTAGGTGTGGTACTGGTCATGGCCGAACAAAAATTCTGGTCACAAACGGTGAAAGCATCTGCCATGGCGTAGTTAAAGGGCAAATCTTCCCGGGTATAATAGCCCAGTGTTAAGGGCATGGCAGCGTATTCTTTGTTGCCGGGGCGTTTTGYGATCAGCCATTTATCGTAGCGGCCTTTGTTATATGCATCTACCTGGCTGGGGCGTGAATGAGGCAGATCGCCCATCCAGGTGGCTTTGGTGTCTTTTATATTCAGGCGAAACGGTGCATAGGTATCGCCGTGTTCATTGGTTTGAAACCATACCGGTTTTTCATCCGGCAACCATACTGCTCTTGGGTCATTAAATCCACGTACCCCCTGCAATGTTCCAAAGCAGTGATCAAAGGAGCGGTTTTCCTGCATGAGGATCACAATATGTTCCGCATCCAGGAAAGTGCTGCCTGCCGCAGGATCTATTGCCAGTGCCTTTTGTATGGAGGCTGGCATCATAGTAGACAAGCCCGCTGCTCCGGATAACAGTAATGATTTTTTCAGGAATTCTCTCCGTGAGTCCATAGTATATTTGAGTAGTTTTTTACATTGCTCGGCTAAACAAAATAAAAAACATTCTCAAGGATTACAATGGCCCCGCCCATTAATTATCTGTTATCTTGTTTTCTGAAACTTTCCGGCGACATCCCCGTATGCTTCTTAAAAAAAGTGGCAAAATAGGAAGCGCTTTCAAACCCCAGCTGATCTGCAATTTCTCCTACAGACAAACCAGTGTGGTACAACAGCCGCTGTGCTTCAATGGTGATTCTTTTGCGTATCAGTTCCCCACTGGAAATATGTCGGAACTCCTTACATAATTTATTCAGATAGTTGGTGGTGATATGTAATTGTGTAGCGTAGAAAGAAGGCGTTTTATGACTATTGTAATGTTCTTCCAGCAGTGTTTCAAACCGTCTTATTTTTTCATCCCTGTTGCTGGTTCTTTCCGGGTGGCTGCTTCCGCCGAAAGACTCATCCAGGCTACAAAGGAGGATATTAAGATAAGAACGCAGTATCCGGTCGCTGCATTTGTGTTGACTATGAAACTCCTGTAGCATCAGCCCTGATAACAGTTGCCATTTCTGAAAAAACGTTTCTTCCAGCGGCAGATAATTACCGGATTGTTTTGCCAGGAAAGAAAACTGGTACAGTACGTTGCTGTTATAGCGCAGGGAGAAAAAATCTTCCGTAAAACAAATCACCTGTCCCTGTTGTAGGTGCATACTACATACACTATTGGGCTTGATACAGATGATACCCGGTTGTTCTATGAGCACGCTTTTGTCGTCTATCATAACGGCGCCTCCCGTGGCATCGGTACTCAGCAACAGGTAGCAGGACAGCCGGTGAGGCTGTTCCTGCAAAGCGTATTGTTTCGTCATTTCCGCCAGACTACCTGTCCAGAAAAAATTATTGCTGCCCATCGTTACGAGGGCTATTTCATCCCATTTCATACTCAGAACAAATAAGTGACGTGTACCATGGCCCTGTTGCCCGCTTTCACGCGCATATCCGCCATTTGCTGGGAAATAACCGGTTGAAAGTTTACTCCTGCCGCTACGTTGCCAAAAGTGGCTTCTACACCCGTGGTGGCCAGTAAGGAATATCCGCCGGAGATATCTACCTTAAACTTTGCGGCTTCCCGGTCTTTGTCGGCGGTTTCATATAGAACGCCGGCATTAGGCGCCACGCTTATCTTTGGCGCCAGCCTGATTTTATAATACGCAAGTACGTTGGCAGTAAACTTATTACCATAGCGGTAGTCGTATTTATTGCTGCTGTTGATCTTGTAGCTTACGTTGGTGTTGATGCCCACATCCATTAAGCGTACATCGTAGGCGGCATTTAAGGTGAAGTCGAGACTGGCAGTGCCCAACTGAAAATTATTAGGCGCATCTTCATTTTCTTTCCGCTCTGCCGGCTCATACCTGCCTGTAGGCAGTTTTACACCTCCTCCTATCCAGAGTGATTGTACCAGTAATTTGTTGTTGCCAGTGGTATGCTGTTTATCCAGCAACTGATAATAGCCTACAGCCGCGATATCTCCCAAACCGGATTTGCGCATCGTGTTGCCCTGGTTTTCACGGCTGTTGATATTCAGCGGTACAAAAGCCAGCACCCGGAAGCGGCGGCCAATGTTCCAGCCACCCCACAACTCTGCTGTCTGATAGGTCTCATCTGTAGTCAGGTAAGAAGTAGTACCACCCGGTCCCAGGTGGGAGCGCATGGTTTTATACTGGTATCGCAGCCCAACAAATCGTTTTTTAAAATCCGGCAGGAGGCCGATGTAATAACTGCCTACGCCACAGCCACAGATATCACAAGCCCGGCTTTCATAAAAGCCGGTGAGCAGGCATACCAGGAGTATTGTTATTTTTTTCATGGGTCGTCAATTATTGTGCTTCCTCAGAGAATCTTCTATCGTTAATAAATGAAGGGTCGTTCAGCGTTTGCAGAAAAGCCAGGAGTTGCTCCTGTTCTGCTGCCGTGAACGAAAAGCCGGTATGCCCGTTTTGCTTCAGCAACGGATCAAGCGTAGGCATGTCCTGCACTTCTGACGTGTAATGCCGCAATACGGCAGACAAAGTATAAAAGCGGCCATCGTGCATATAAGGCGCAGTGTAAGCGAGGTTACGCAGACTCGGTACTTTGAACGTATACTTGTCGGCAGGATTAAGCGTAATAGCATAGCGCCCTTCATCGTTGTTGGGTCCTATTCCCAGGCCATTGTTGCGAAACGACTGGTCCGTAAATAAAGGCTCCCGGTGGCAGTTACCGCAATGTTGCTGGTACAGGGTATATCCCTGTTGCTCTGCCGCTGTAAAATGTACGCCCTGCTGCCGCTGTACGCTATCGTATTTCGATTGATCGCTGACCAGCATCACCATGAACTGCGACAATGCTTTCATCATGCGTGCCGTGGTAATGTCTGTGCTGCCAAAAGCCTTCTGAAACAGCACCGGGTAAGGGGGTGTGTTGCGTAACTTTTGCAGCACATTGTCCATGGTTTCATCCATTTCCACCGGATTGGTAATAGGCACAATGGGTTGCAGATCCATATCAAATACGCCTCCATCCCACATGAAACTGGTATTCCAGGCCAGGTTCATAATGGGCGGGGAATTGCGGCTACCAAGACGGTCATCTATGCCATGGCTCACATCATGTCCGTGATGTGTAAAGGCGGATGTTTGCAGATGACAGAAGCCACAGGAAATGGTATTGTTGCGGGAAAGCCTGGATTCATAAAACAATTTCCTCCCCAGCTCAAAGCCTTCTTTGGTAACGGGGTTATTTTCGAATTTATATACCGTAGCCGGAAACCCGGCGGGTTGCCGGAATCCAATGAAGGCGATGAGCTGTTCACTTTTACTGCAGGCAAAAAGAAAGATGACTATGCCAGTGAGTATCATCCATTGTAACTTACTCATACCACTTAGTTTTCCGTATGATCGTGATGAAACATCTGCACGTAGTTATTGGCGATGTTGGTGCTGAAATCACTGAACATCACCGTAGGATTGGCAGCGATGCTGATATTTTTAGTGCCGTTAAACATTTTCAGGATGTCTACCATCAGATGGATATTGGCTTCACGGCCTTGTCTTACTTTGGCGATACCGCCTGCAGAAAGATCTACCGTAATAGTTTTGATATTATTGAGTGTAACGGCATTGTACCCACCGAAGCCACCAATATGATAACGGAATTTATGCTGGCCGCTGGGGTCCAGTGGTGCTGCGGCCGCGTCTCCTTCCATCTTGAAAAAGATATAGCCACTGTTCCAGCCCCAGTACATACCATCCATGCCACCGGCAGGATTAAGTACGCCTGTTCTTTTGCTGATATCCATGGTACTGCGTAAACTGTCTACTCCCAGCACAAAAGTGAGGGAGCTATAGTCGCCTTCCGGTACTTTTACTTTTACGAACTGTGAAGCGGCGTTGGCCTCAGACACCAGGAAATAGCTGCTGTCTGCCGGTACCGTATAAACTTTACCGTTACTGTTTTTCACCTGTATGTTGCTGATGAAATACTGTAGCAGGGATACTTTAAAAGGTTCGCCTGCAGCGTTGGTGTATATACCGGTATTCAACTGGAGGTTTTTATCTCCGGCGATGTTATCAAACTGTACAGACAAAGTGGCTTTGGCGCTGTTATCTGCCGCAGGTGCGGTATCATCTTTTTTACAGGCAGTGAAAGTGGTTAACAGCAGGATAGCGCTGTAGATAGTGTGTTTAAAATGTTGCATGATAGTATTTTTTCCGGGCAGGCAATAGCAAGCCTCCCGCCTGCATAGGAGCAGGTGGTGTAAAGGCAATAAAATGGCTGTAGTACAGCCGGTGTACATTCAGTGATGATTAAAATAAATGGAAATGCTTATGCCATGGGGGGACGAAATACGCCGGTAGGTTGATCAATGGGGGTGCCTATGCAATAGGGATGCAGATAGTTTTTAGAGGAAGGTGTGGCCACTGGTTTTAGCGTGGTTGGCTGTAGCCAGGCGGCGTAGAATATTTCGCTCCGGTGATCCTTACGCTCGGGGGTGTCCTGATCACGTTTGTCTTCCTCTTTTAATTTTTTGCTGAGGTGACATTTACCATTACAATGCATGGCCGGCTTATTCCGGTTCTCACATAAATTGGCAGCAATATATTCCTGGTTGAGATAGAAGTCGAGCATCACGAAATAACGGCCTGAGAGCTGGCAAAGCCAGATCAGCATTAAAAATACCGTTATAAATAGTTTCCGCATGCTACGAGTAGATATTAGCTTTTTTGCAAAGTTATTACTAAAATCGATTGATGCGCAAAAGTACGTATAAACAACGCTATGATTGTATGAAAAACGGGACTATTATTTAATTTTTCATGCTTTTGTTTTCAGTGTATGCCATTCGTGCGCTGTTTTGGTCATGAGCAGGGCATTATCAAATTGTACGGTTCCTTTTTCAAACAGGGTAGTATTTTCAAAGAAGCTGGAAGATACCTGCATCATACGCAGCGGGCTTAGTTCCCAGGTATAGGTATCCAGGCGCAGTCCATCCAGTGTTTGTTTATTGTTGGGAGAATAGCCGGTAGCTCCTTTTGCAAAGAAGTCAGACGCATTCGCCAGTGTTTCAAAGATGGAGTCACGGGGAAATTCGCTCGAGGTTCTGGCATCAATAGAAATGCGGGTGGCATCTGAGCTGGTGAAATCGATATGATAGTGCCCATTTTCTTCTTTCACATTAAACAGGGCGTGGTGGTGTTTCCCGGGAAAAAACCGGCCACCGGCAAAAACATTCCACCTGGATGAGGTATCGCGGCGGGGAATGTATACGCCTTCTTTTGTGACGCCATCTTCCTCCCATTCCACCGCAATGCGGTGCGCGCCATTTTCGGACGACAGTCCCATAAAGTCCGGCCAGCCTTTGGGTTTGATATGTTTCAGTCTTATCAGGCAAATGCCGGCAATGGCTTTGCCCTTGTATATTTTAGGCCGGAATGGAGCAGGCAGTATTTGCTGTATCACTGCCGGGTCTACCGTAAAATTCACGAGAATGCGCCGGTCTATATAGCCATGTATAACAGGTAATTGGATCATAAGCTAAGGATGTACTGTAAGATACAGCATTATCATGCTGCCCGTAGGTTAAATATCCGTCCTGATCAGTTTGAGGCCGGGCAACCGGCGGTATTCCTCAAAAAATGCGTTACTTATTCAGCCATGCAGCAGCGCGGATAACGGTGGAATCCTGTTTCGGATTTTCAAAATTTTCCTGTCCGCTGATCACTTCGTCCGGGCTAACATTTACTTTATATACCTGCTTATTTCTGTCGGTGTAATATCCGATGGAGATGACCAACATGCCCTGGTTGCCCAGCGGGAAAACGTTGGTACAGGTAATCTGACCAAAGCTGGGGGAGCCAAAGTACCTGGTATGCTGCCGCCCCTCGAGGGCCACCGCTACGGCCTCACCGGCGCTGGCCGTAACCGGACCGGTTAATATGGCTAATTTATTACCCACTGTTCTGCTAGCGGGAGTATTCATCACACTATCGCCCTGGCAAAAAATACCCTGACGCATTCCCCAAAACCGTATGAATTGACCTTTATCATCAGTAAAACCACCCATGGGGGCATCTTCCAGCAAACCACTGATACCATTCAACATGGGCATCATATTACCGCCTCCGCATACACGCAGATCCAGTACCCATTTTTGTAGCTGTGGAGTGGATACGCGGGTTATTTCTTCTTTTATTTTCTGTGCCGCTTCCGTCGCCGCCGCAGGAT
Source organism: Chitinophaga sp. 01L420 (assembly GCF_056399985.1). NCBI lineage: Bacteria > Pseudomonadati > Bacteroidota > Chitinophagia > Chitinophagales > Chitinophagaceae > Chitinophaga > Chitinophaga sp. 01L420. The sequence goes on along the minus strand of NZ_JBFTSK010000025.1, from coordinate 14,298 downwards.
CAATAACGTTAATCATGGGCATACGGATATAGCCTGTTTTATTATCCAGCACCATTACCCGTAACTCTCTGGCGTACTTATTCACGGCCTGCATTAATGGCGCTGATATCCTTGACATGTCATTCGCATCTCCGCCAGTCATGAATTTACCCCCATATATCCAGGAGGCATGATTATCATGTACGCCTTTAAAAATATGCTGCACGGCTTTAGCTAACTGCTGCAGCTCCGTACTTTTATCTGCTATCAGATAAGCGGAATCCCTGATCGCATTCCAGTTAGCCGACTCGCGATGCAATGAATAGTTTTTACAATAACCCAGGAAAACATCTACGTTAGCATGTGTGATCGTTGTTTTGGGTATGCGGTGAATGCTCATTGGAATGGATGCACTGCCCTGCGTCCACACGCCGGCAATACTGTCGGAAGAAATCTTACCGGCAAATTGCGCACGCAGCACATTGTCGTTAAATGAAAAAGTAACACTGTCTTTATCATGAACTACCCGCGTAATGTCGTGCCGGAAGATTCCCTGTGATGGGATGAAAATAGCACCGGTAGTATCCTGTATATCGAAATATACAGTCAACGCTATGTTGCCGGCTTTCAGAACACCCTCCCAGGCGCCGTCGCTGGCTGCGGTATTTTGTCTGTAGGAAAAGGAGAAGGCTGGGATGAAGAAAGTCAGTAATAGGGTCGACAAAATTATTCTTTTCAAGGTCATTGAGTTTAAAATAAAAATAAGGCTTAATAACAAAATCAACACTAAAAATAAAAATTGAACAATTGTTTTGAAAAGTTGTTCAATTTTGTATATTTGCTAAAGTAATCAACTCATACTCCTCGTTATGCCGGTTAGTGAAAAGAAAGTAAAAATGGATGATTCTACGGAAGAGCGCATTAAAGCCGCCGCCAGAATTGTGTTTACCAAAAAGGGATATCAGGCTACCAAAGTGCGGGACATCGCAGCAGAAGCGGATATCAACCTTTCGCTGGTTAATTACTACTTCCGCAGCAAAGAAAAATTGTTCCAGTTTGTAATGGCAGAGGTAGTGGAGAAACTCATTACCGCCGTTACTGCTGTATTAAATAACCAGCAACTGAGTTTGCAGCAGAAGATAGAACAGGTAGCAGATCATTACATTAACCTGTTGCTGAACAACCCGGATTTCCCGTTGTTTATGGTGAATGAAATATTTGCCGGCAGTGATGAGCTGTTAAAGGATAACCGGAAAAATGCCATCTTCCATTCGCACTTCTTTCAGCAATTAAATGCGCTGCAAAAAGAAGGCAAGCTACAGGTCAACCCACTTCACCTGATGATGAACCTCATTGGATTTGTGGTGATGCCCTTCCTCGCCAGGCCGCTGCTGGAAAGGAATAAAGTAGTCAAAACAGGTGAGTTTAAGATACTGATGGAAGAAAGAAGGAAGCTGATTCCGGTGTGGATGAAAGGCATGCTGAAATAAGATTTTTTTTGCACGGAAATTGAACAACTTTTCAAAACAATCATTCAAACTGAATATAGCGCTATGAACTTATTCAAAGCAATGTGCTGCTGTTTATTATTCGGTGTGTTACACGAAAAGGCGTTGGCACAAGTCCTTACTATTGAGGAGTGCTTTACACTGGCCCGGCAAAACTATCCGCTGATCAAACAATACAACCTGATTGTACGCAGCAGCAAGTACTCTGTAGAAAATGCCGGCAAACTATACCTCCCGCAGCTTACCATAAGCGGACAAGCCAGCTACCAATCGCAAACCATCAATTTCGGAGACGTATTGCCCTCGATGCCCGGACTCACACCACCGGACCTCAGTAAGGATCAGTACAAAATACAGGCGGAAATTACCCAGCAAATCTATGACGGAGGTGTTAGCAGGTACCAGAAAGAAAGCAGCAAAGCCAATGAAGCCATTCAGCAGCAACAGCTGGAAGTGAATTTGTATGCGATCAAAGACCGGGTAACACAACTGTACTTTGCTATTTTGCTGATGGATGCACAACTGAAACAAAACGGCCTCAGAAGAACAGACCTGCAAAGTGCAGCCGATAAAGTACAGGCTGCCCTGGCCAACGGCGTTGCCTACCGCAGCAATGTGGATGAGCTTAAAGCAGAAATCATTAATACCGACATGGCCGCTACTGAATTCAGTGCTAACCGTAAAGCCTATATGAAAATGCTGGCGGTATTTATCAACCAGCCAATATCAGACAGCACCACACTTACCTACCCTGCCCCTGTAGCCCCGCAGGAAGGCATTCACCGGCCGGAAATTTCGTACTACGATATACAGAAAAAAGCATTTGATGTACAGGAGAAACAACTCAGCTCCAACTATCTTCCTAAGCTCAATGCCTTTCTGCAAGGCGCCTATGGCCGCCCTACCCTGAATATAGTAGACAATAAATTCGGACCCTGGTGGATAGGCGGTGTACGCCTGAACTGGTCGCTAGGCAGTTTATACTCCCTGAAAAACAACCGGCAACAACTGGATATTAACCGGCAAAACCTCGATATCAGCAAAGAAACTTTCCTGTTTAATACCAACCTGAGCTTACGACAACAAAACCAGGACATCCAAAAGTACGCAGCATTAATGGAGCAAGACAATGATGCGATCACCCTGCGGTCATCTGTACGAAAGTCGGCGCAGGCGCAACTAGACAATGGCGTGATTACCGTACATGAATACATTTCACAACTCAACGCGGAGAACCTGGCCAAACAATCGCGGATACTACATAGCATACAATTATTACAGGCACAATACAATTATAAAAACACTTCCGGGAACTGATTAATTATTGCATATGAAATACAACATGATACTCGGTCTGGCTGCTGTGATGTTGATAAATGCCTGTGGCAACGGCAAACCGGACTATGACGCCTCCGGGAACTTTGAAGCAGATGAAGTCATCGTATCTGCCCAGCAAACCGGCGTGCTGCTCGACTTCTCCGTACAGGAAGGCGACAAATTAACTGCCGGTCAAAACGTCGGACAAATCGATGTGACCATCCCTACCCTGCAAAGGGAACAGGTGCTGGCATCCATCAACGCCCTGAAAGATAAAACCCATGACCCCATTCCGCAAACAGAACTGGTAAAACGGCAACTGCTGGTGCAGGAAGCACAACTGGAGCAGCAATACCGCGAAAGAAAAAGAACCGAGAACCTGGTAAAAAGCGATGCTGCCACCCAGAAACAACTGGACGATATTAATGCCCTTATTGAACAACAGGAACGACAACTGGCCGTAACGCGGCAACAGATAAAGCTGAACGACTCCAATACCTCCACACAAAACCGGACCATCCTCAGCGAAAAAGCCCCATTGGAAAAATCACTCGCTCAATATGCAGAGCAGATCCATAAAGGACAGATCATTAATCCCGTTACCGGCGTGGTACTCACCAGGTACGCCCTGAAAGGAGAAATGGCCGCTACCGGAAAAGCCTTGTATAAGATTGCCAACATTGACACCTTATACCTCAAAGCTTATATCACCGGTGACAAACTGCCTGCCATTAAACTGGGACAAACCGTACAGGCCCGCATTGACCAGGGAGAAAAAAACTATAAAACGTATACCGGTGATATCACCTGGATATCGGATAAATCAGAGTTTACCCCGAAAACGATTCAGACAAAAAACGAACGGGCCAACCTCGTGTATGCGATCAAGGTAAGGGTGAAAAACGATGGCTATCTGAAAATAGGTATGTATGGCGAAATGCTGATTAACACTGATAAAAAATGAGCGCAGTAATACTGGATCATATTACAAAGACTTACGACCAGGGCAAAGTGCTGGCAGTAGATGATATATCGCTACAGGTGGCCGAAGGTGAACTGTTTGGGCTGATTGGCCCCGATGGCGCCGGCAAAACCTCCCTGTTCCGCATACTCACTACCTTATTGGTGCCGGACAAAGGTACTGCCAGCGTACAGGGCTATGACTGTGTGAAAGACTATAAAAAGATCCGGAGCAGAATAGGCTATATGCCTGGCAAATTCTCCCTATACCAGGACCTTACCGTAAAAGAAAACCTGGATTTTTTTGCCACACTTTTCGGCAGCAGCATAGCAGAGAATTATGACCTGATCAAAGATATATACGAACAGATCAAGCCGTTTAACAACCGCCGCGCCGGCAAACTCTCCGGTGGTATGAAACAAAAACTGGCCCTCTGCTGCGCCCTGATACATAAACCGGAAGTATTGTTTCTTGATGAACCTACCACCGGCGTAGATGTAGTGTCGCGTAAAGAGTTCTGGGAAATGCTGAAAAACCTGAAGCAACAGGGCATTACCATTGTGGTATCAACACCTTATATGGACGAAGCCGTGCTTTGCGAAAGGATTGCACTGATACAGGCCGGCAAAATTATGTCGGTGGATACACCAGCACATATTATGGCGCAGTTCCCGGTAAAACTATATGCCATCAAGGCTGATATTATATATCAGTTGTTCACGGAGCTGAGAAATGAACCGGCTGTGGAGAGCTGCTACGCTTTCGGGGAGTACATCCATATTACACTGCGTGATGATGCAACAGACATTGCCTCCATACAACAACGCATGGAGCAGAAAGGGCATACACATGTAGAAGCAAAATTAATTCGTCCCAGTATAGAAGATAGTTTCATCCGGTTAATGAACCAGGCTTAAATTATATTGCCATGGAAGAAAATGTGATCATCTGCAAGGATCTGACCAAACGTTTTGGCGACTTTTATGCCGTCAATAAAATTTCCTTTGCTGTAAAAAAGGGAGAGATATTTGGTTTCCTGGGGGCTAACGGCGCCGGCAAAACGACTGCGATGCGGATCCTTTGCGGCCTCTCCCACCCCACTTCGGGTGAAGCTACCGTAGCGGGTTTCAATGTATACAAACAGCCGGAATCCATTAAGAAAAATATTGGTTATATGAGCCAGAAATTTTCGCTCTACGAAAATCTGACCGTACTGGAAAACATTGAATTTTTTGGTGGTGTATATGGCGTACCGGCTGCGGAAATAAAGAAACGAAGTGATGAGCTGGTACAGCAACTTGGGCTTACCGCAGAGTCGAAAAAATTCGTGGGGGCGCTGCCGTTAGGGTGGAAACAAAAGCTGGCTTTTTCAGTAGCCATCTTTCACCGGCCTAAAATTGTGTTCCTGGACGAACCTACCGGCGGTGTGGATCCGGTTACCCGCCGACAGTTCTGGGATATGATCTATGAAGCAGCAGCATCGGGCATTACCATCTTCGTTACTACCCACTACATGGATGAAGCCGAGTATTGTGACCGTGTGACCATTATGGTAGATGGCAAAGTGGAAGCGCTGGATTCTCCTGCCAACCTGAAAGCGCAGTTCAAGGCAGAAAATATGAATGAAGTTTTTTATCAGCTTGCCCGTGGCGCCCAAAGATCCGGCGATTAAAATAACACTATGAAACAGTTCCTCGCATTTATCAGGAAAGAATTTTTCCATGTGTTCCGGGATAAGCGGACCTTACTCATCATGTTTGGTTTGCCGGTAGCGCAGATTGTGCTGTTTGGCTTCGCGCTGACCAGTGAAGTAAAGGATATTACCCTTACCATCATAGATAATTCCAGAGATATCAATACACAACAGTTGATCGGCAAAATAAAATCATCTTCCTATTTTGTTGTCCAGGAATCCAATATCGACTATAACAGCATCAGGGATTCATTTAAGAAAGGCAAGGCCAAATGTGCGCTCATTTTTCCGGCTGGTTTTGGCAATGACCTGCAACATGCCGGGAAAGCGCAGGTGCAGATCATTACAGATGGCTCCGATCCTAATACTGCCAAAACGGTGGTGAATTATATTACCGCCATCATGACGGCCTATCAGCAGGAAATCAGCCCCTCGCCCCGCCTGCCTTATATGATTGTTCCGGAAGCGAGGATGTTATATAATGAAGAAGGCAATGGCTCTCTTAACTTTATTCCGGGAGTAATGGCGCTGGTGCTGATGATTGTGTGTACGGCGCTCACCTCTGTATCAGTAGTACGGGAAAAAGAGCTGGGCACCATGGAAATACTGCTGGTATCTCCTTTTAAACCGTTGATGGTGCTGATTGCCAAAGCTATTCCTTACCTGATATTATCGCTCGCCAATTTTATCCTCATCCTGGTACTGGCGGTGTTTGTGCTGAATGTGGGTATCAAAGGCAGTATAGGACTGCTTTTCCTGGAAAGCATGTTGTTTATTATTACCTGTTTATCATTGGGGCTGTTAATTTCCAATGCGACTAACTCCCAGCAAACCGCGCTGCTGATATCGATGATGGGGATGATGATTCCTACGATGATCTTTACTGGTTTTATGTTTCCACTGGAGAACATGCCAATACCGTTCCAGGTGATATCCAATGTGGTTCCTTCGCGCTGGTATTTCCTGATTGTAAAGGCCGTAATGCTGAAGGGGCTAGGTATTGAATATGTGTGGAAAGAAACACTGGTATTACTGGGGATGACTACCCTGGCACTGACCATTGCCCTGAGAAACTTTAAAACCCGGCTATCATGAAAGTGTTGCGTTATATTCTGAAGAAGGAGTTTAAGCAGATCTTCCGGGATAAAACCATCCTGGCCATGATGTTTGCCCTGCCTACCATACAGCTGATTATTCTTCCGCTGGCGATGAATTTTGATGTAAAAAATGTGAAGCTGGCTGTGGTGGATAATGACCACAGTCCGTATTCCCGTCAGATGATTGCCAAAATAGCCTCCTCTGGTTATTTCAGGATAGTGGCAGCAGAATCGTCTTTTAAAGCAGCATTAAAATATATAGAGAAAGAAAAAGCGGACCTGGTACTGGAAATACCGGCGGGCTTTGAAAGTAACCTGGTGAGAGAAGGCGTGCAGAAAGTGGGTGTTTCCGTAGATGCGATCAACGGCACCAAAGCAGCCATAGGTGGCAGTTATTTGCAGGCAGTGATCGCAGACTTTAATAAAGAAATTCCTGTTAATGCCGGCAGCCATGCCCCTGAAGGAACCATAGACATCACGTATTCCAACTGGTTTAATCCATTGGCGGAATACCGCTTTTATGTGGTACCTGCCGTGCTGGTATTGTTGCTGACACTGATCGGCGGCTTTATGTCGGCCTTGAATATTGTGAGAGAAAAAGAAGTGGGTACGATAGAACAGATCAACGTGACACCGATTCAGAAATGGGAGTTTATACTGGGCAAGCTGATTCCGTTTTGGGTGGTAGGTATGATTGTATTTACGCTGGGACTAACCGTAGCGTGGATAGTGTATGGCATCTGGCCGGTGGGTAGTTTTGCAACGCTGTACTTGTTTGCCGCCATATACCTGGTGGCCTTGCTGGGATTTGGACTGCTGATATCTACCTATACCAGTAACCAGTTGCAGGCCATGTTTGTTGCCTTCTTTTTTATCATGATTTTTATGCTCATGAGTGGTCTCTTTACTTCGGTGGACAGTATGCCTGCCTGGGCCAAAGTCATTGCCAATTTAACGCCGGTAACGCATTTTATTAAGGTGATGCGGATGATTGTACTGAAAGGCAGCGGCTTTGCGGATGTACAGCGGGAGTTCTTATACCTGGTGATATTTGCGGTGATACTGAATGGTTGGGCCATATTTAATTACAGGAAGACAAGTTGAGAGGTATATAAATTTTGCACCCTGAAGTTTTTAATTATCTTCGTCTACGAAACAATTCGTATGCCTTCTGCAGGAAAGCCTGGAGGCATTTATCAACTAAACCAAGTGCAATGAAAAAAGCCCTTTTATTAATCCCTGTATCCTTGTATTTCGCATTGGCAGCCTGTTCCAGTCAGACTACCAATGTTCATATAGGCGGTGGGGTTAGTACCTTTGTAAAAGATTCTGTTGCCTTTAACCGGGAATTTGAAAATGACCTGCTCATCTGTAATTTCAGTTTTAACGGGCAGAATGCTTCCGGGGATAAATTTGATACCACGCTGATTACTGATGCCCGCTCGGCTGAATTTTCAAAGTTGATGGCGCATACCCAAAAAGAAGAACTGACAATGGCGATTATTACCACACCGGCCAATACCGACAGTGTAAAACTGAAAGGGCTTTCTGATAAAGTGGTCGCCTACTTAAAAAAAGACTCCTTATTTACAGGTTTTAAAAAATATACGGTGAACATCGCTTCAGATGGTGCGCCAGTGGCTACGTTCAATTATTAATGACCTGATAATGATATTTTATAGAGAGAGGGTGTCCAAAAAGGCACCCTCTCTCTATATACCGGGCATCAGGCTGTTGTAAAATCAGGAGCGATGGCAAACCGGAATGACTTCTCCCGAAGGGAAATAAACCCACCAAACACATTAAATTTATAACAACTATATATCTCCTATCCTCCTGACTACAYTGCGCTGCTGACATGTACTACGGCATTGCCCTTCAGCAGGCTGCAACCCAAAATAAGATACCAACCAACTCTCTTCTCAAAAAATTACATACTGCTGACTATCAGCCAAATACATAGTAAAATAGGCTCAAACGCCTGCTCCTGCTGCTTCTTTACTACCATTTCACAGGTATCCTTAGAAAAAATATTGAAATAAAATAGATTTTATGAATAAATTTGAACAATCAAGTAGCTACTTTTAAAAATTTAAAAAATGAGCAATAAACCCGCTACCTTATTTGACAAAGTATGGGATTCGCATGTTGTCAGGAAAATTGAAGATGGCCCGGATGTATTTTTTATCGATCGCCACTTTATTCACGAAGTAACCAGTCCAGTTGCTTTTCTCGGTATGGAAAGCCGTGGACTGAAGGTGATGTTTGCTGAGAAAACCTTTGCCACTGCAGATCACAACACGCCAACAATCAACCAGCATTTACCGGTAAAAGACCCGCTTTCCGCCAATCAGCTGAAGGCGCTGGAAACTAACTCCAACAAATATGGTATCTCCCACTGGGGATTAGGTAATCCCAAGAATGGTATTGTGCACGTAGTAGGTCCGGAAAACGGTATCACCCTCCCGGGTATGACCATCGTTTGTGGTGACTCTCACACTTCTACCCATGGCGCTTTTGGTGCCATTGCATTTGGTATTGGTACCTCTGAAGTAGAGATGGTGCTTTCTTCCCAGTGTATTATGCAGCCGAAGCCGAAGAAGATGCGTATTAACGTAACAGGTAAGCTGGGTAAGGGTATTACACCAAAAGACGTTACACTCTATATTATATCCAAACTCACCGCTGCCGGCGCTACCGGTTACTTTGTAGAATATGCGGGCGATGTGTTTGAAAACATGAGCATGGAAGGTCGTATGACCGTTTGCAACATGAGCATTGAAATGGGCGCCCGTGGCGGTATCATTGCACCAGACGAAACCACCTTCAATTATATCAAAGGACGTGAGAAAGCGCCTAAAGGAGAAGCATGGGATAAAGCCCTCGCCTACTGGAAAACGCTGAAAACAGAAGAAGGTGCTGCCTTTGACATAGAATATACCTACGACGCTGCAGATATAGAACCCATGATCACCTACGGTACCAATCCGGGCATGGGTATGGGTATTACCAAACATATTCCTGCCGCACTGGTGGGTGACAGCAAATCCAGCTACGAAAAATCATTGCAATACATGGGCTTCCATGAAGAAGAAGCAATGCTGGGTAAAAAAGTAGACTACGTATTCATCGGCAGTTGCACCAACGGACGTATTGAAGACTTCCGTGCATTTGCCTCTATTGTAAAAGGAAGGAAGAAAGCGGAACATGTAACCGCCTGGATCGTTCCCGGTTCACATATCGTAGAACAACAGATCAAAGAAGAAGGTATCCTCGATATACTGACAGAAGCAGGTTTTCAACTGCGTCAGCCCGGATGTTCTGCTTGCCTGGYGATGAACGATGACAAAGTACCTGCCGGCAAATACGCCGTAAGTACCAGCAACCGGAACTTTGAAGGCAGACAGGGACCAGGCTCCAGAACAATGCTGGCCAGTCCGCTGGTAGCAGCAGCAGCAGCAGTAACCGGTGTGGTAACTGATCCGAGAGAACTGATTGCTTAAACCCTTTCCTATTCAACAATAATCACGATACAACTCAAAAAATGGCTTACGATAAATTCACAATATTGAGGAGTTCCGCAGTACCCATGCCAATTGAAAATGTGGACACGGACCAGATCATTCCCGCACGTTTTTTAAAAGCCACAGAGCGTACAGGTTTCGGTGATAACCTGTTCCGCGACTGGCGCTACGAAACAGATGGCACACCAAAAAAAGATTTCGTTTTAAACAATCCCATCTACACCGGTAAAATCCTGGTAGGTGGTAAAAACTTCGGTAGCGGCAGTAGCCGTGAGCACGCTGCATGGGCCATCTACGACTATGGATTCCGTTGCGTAGTATCCAGCTTCTTTGCCGACATCTTCAAAAACAACTCTTTGAACGTAGGCTTATTACCTGTACAGGTAAGTCCTGAGTTCCTGGATAAGATCTTTACTGCCATTGAAGCAGATCCCAAAGCGGAAGTGGAAGTTAACCTGGAAGCACAAACGATTACCATTCCTGCCACCGGAGAAAGTGAATCTTTTGCCATCAACAGCTACAAAAAGCTGAACATGATGAATGGCTATGATGATATCGATTACCTGCAGGCCATGAAAGACGAAATAAAATTATTCGCCGACAAGAGTCTGTACTAAACATTCCATACAAACGATTATGCCAGTGACCCAGCGCCACGTTGAAATAATGGACACCACACTCCGCGATGGTGAACAAACCAGCGGTGTTTCTTTTTCACCCTCTGAGAAGTTAACCATTGCACAGCTTTTACTGACAGAAGTAAAAGTTGACCGGATTGAAATTGCCTCAGCCCGTGTATCTGACGGTGAATTTGCGGCAGTTCAGGCAATTACCCAATGGGCAAAGGAAAATGGTTTTTTAAATAAAGTAGAGGTATTAACCTTTGTAGACGGCAACGTATCCGTAGAATGGATGCTGCAGGCCGGCGCCAAAGTAATGAACCTGCTCACCAAAGGCTCGCTGAATCATTTAACCCACCAGTTAAAGAAAACACCTGACGAACATTTCACGGAAGTAGCAGCCGTTATTAAGCTGGCCAATGAAAAAGGGCTGGAATGCAATGTATACCTGGAAGACTGGAGCAATGGTATGCGACATTCCCGGGAATATGTATTCCAATACCTGGATTTCCTGCAACACCAGCCTGTAAAAAGGATCATGTTACCCGATACACTCGGGGTACTTACACCGGATGAAGTAAAAGAATTTGTGTCTTCCATTGTAACGCGCTATCCGGACATCCATTTCGATTTCCACGCTCACAATGACTACGACCTGGGCACCGCCAATGTACTGGAAGGTGTAAAARCCGGCGCCCATGGCATTCATTTAACGATTAACGGGATGGGAGAAAGAGCAGGCAATGCCTCGCTGGCCAGCGCCATCGCAGTGCTGCACGACTTTTTGCCTTCCGTGAAAACATCCGTAGTAGAAACCTCTCTGTATACTGTCAGCAAACTGGTAGAAACCTTTTCCGGTTTCCGCATAGCGGTGAACAAACCTATTGTAGGCGAAAATGTATTTACCCAAACTGCCGGTATCCATGCAGATGGTGATAAAAAGAATAAGCTTTACTTCAGTGACCTGATGCCGGAACGTTTTGGCCGTCAGCGTAAATATGCACTGGGTAAAACCAGCGGCAAAGCCAATATAGAAAACAACCTGCAACAACTGGGCATTAAACTGTCGGACCCCGATCTGAAAAAGGTAACGCAGCGTATCATTGAACTGGGCGATCGGAAAGAAGTGCTGACGCAGGCGGACTTACCCTATATCATTTCCGATGTACTGGACAGCAACCGTATTGAGGAGCATGTGATCTTAGAAAACTATGTACTCACACACTCCAAAAACATGAACCCCTCTGTTACCATCAGGATTTCTATTAACGGCGAAATCTTTGAAGAGCATTCACAGGGCGACGGACAATACGATGCGTTTATGAATGCCCTGAAAAAGGTGTATAAACAACTGAAGGTGGAACTCCCGCCACTGGCCGATTACGCCGTACGCATTCCTCCCGGTGGTAAAAGTGATGCGTTATGCGAAACCATCATTACCTGGGTAAGAAATGAAAAAGAATTCAAAACCAGGGGGCTGGATAGCGACCAAACGGTATCTGCTATCAAGGCAACACTGAAAATGCTGAACCTAATTTAAACTCTCCAACAATAACTGAATGGCAACCAAACATATATTAATCGTTCCCGGTGATGGAATCGGACAGGAAGTAACCGCGGTAGGRAAAAAAGTCCTCGACAAAATCGCGGCAAAGTTCGGCCATACATTTACCTACGATGAAGCACTGATCGGACACGTAGCCATTGAAGCTACCGGCAATCCTTTACCGGATGAGTCGCTCGAAAAGATGAGAAACTCAGATGCGGTATTATTCGGCGCCGTAGGTCATCCGAAATACGACAATGATCCTTCTGCTAAGGTAAGACCAGAACAAGGTTTGCTGAAAATGCGCAAGGAACTGGGATTGTATGCCAACCTCCGTCCTATCAAATTGTTTGATGAATTATTAGGCGCTTCCAGCATCAAACCTGAAATATTAAAAGGTGCGGATATCCTGTTCTTCCGTGAGTTGACCGGTGATATATATTTTGGAGAGAAGGGAAGAAAAAACAATGGCGACACCGCTTACGACGTTGCTGAATACAGTCGTTATGAAGTGGAACGTATTGCCCGCAAAGCTTTTGAAGCCGCAAGAACCAGGAGAAAAAAGCTGTGTTCTGTAGATAAAGCTAACGTGATCGAAACCTCCCGTCTCTGGAGAGAAGTAGTACAAAAGGTAGCCCTTGAATATCCGGATATTGAAGTAGAACATCAGTTTGTAGATGCTACCGCTATGTTGCTGATAAAAGGCCCACGCCGTTTTGATGTAGTGGTGACCGCTAACCTGTTTGGTGATATCCTGACCGATGAAGCCTCCCAGATCGCCGGTTCTATGGGTATGCTGGCCTCCGCCTCTATCGGCGATGGTACCGGCGTATACGAGCCTATACATGGCTCTGCGCACGACATTACCGGCAAAGGTGTAGCGAATCCGCTGGCATCTATCTTATCTGCTGCCCTACTGCTGGATATTTCCTTTGGCATGAAAGCAGAATCTGATGAAGTGATCAGTGCAGTAGATAAAGTATTGAAAGCCGGTTTCCGTACACGGGATATCGCTGATGCACAAACGCCGGCAGATAAAATTCTTGGTACAGAAGCCATGGGTGCAGAAGTATTGAAGTTTTTGTAAAGAATTGGATATAGAAGAAAGGGCTTGTAGGTTTAAAACTTACAGGCCCTTTTTCTTATTACAGCTAACCATATCCCTACTAATCTGTATATTTACTGTATATTCTTGCATATGGCGGACTTTAAACTTGATAGAACAGCATTTAAAATCAGAACTTTCGAAGAAGCTGATGCAGCAAATGTATTTGGCAAAGACGTTCCGTATACAGAACGCCTACGTCAGGCATATTATCTGATATCTCAAGCATATGGGTTTTCGATGTCTGATCAACCCAAATTGGATAAAAAATATTTCAGCAGCAGGAAACTTAATGCGTAAAATATTGATCCATCCTACTGGATAAACTCTTTATTTAAAAAAAAGAAAGGCGGTCTCCTTAAAAAGAGACCGCCTTTCTTTTGCCTATAAGCATCCCATTTTACGGCAGCGTAGTCAAATTCACCGTAGGTGTAAGACCGTTCGCCGTCCGTGTAAAGCTGGTATTATAGTTTACATAATTGGCAAAGAAGCCACCGTTCTTCAGATAGAAAGCGCCGGTAGTGCCATCTATACCACCTGCATAATCCTTACGCTGATCATTGGTAGCCGTAGCATCTGCGGTGAAGTAACCGCCGGTGAGCTCTGTCCAGGTGCCGGAGGTAGATCGTACCCATTGGTTATTAAACAGTACTCTTCTGCCGTAGTAGCCATTGTTGTCGTTAAAGTTTTCCAGGAAAGAATGAGCACCGGTATAATAGCTCACGGTATTAGGTCTTTTCCAGGTAGCCAGGAAACGCCAGGCACTTGTTTCCGGTGTAAAAATCCAGGAAGAATAATCCGTACCGCCGGTGCCGTCAGGAACAATATGTGTCAGGAACTTATAGGTAGTTCCTGCCTGCCAGTTGAAGAGCAGGTAGCTTTGTCCGCCGGTACCTTCGCCACCGAATGAATTATCTACTACATTGGGGCCTTTTCTTACTAATGTGG